>JBIODO010000548.1:0-2315 GCA_044445225.1 Burkholderiales bacterium | reverse complement strand
TCCCGGCCACTCGCGGTTTGACGTCGATCAAGGCGCCCGGACCCATCCCGCATTATCTTTAGCGCATCCACGCCCAAGGAAGGTCGGTCATGTTTTCCGGTGTCTTCAGCCTACCCTGGTGGGGCGACGTAGCAGTGGCCTTGTTGTTGACGCACGTCACGATCGCCGCCGTCACCATATTCCTCCACCGCCACCAGGCGCACCGTGCGCTCGATCTACATCCCGCCGTCAGCCATTTTTTTCGGCTGTGGTTGTGGCTGACGACAGGCATGGTGACCAAGGAGTGGGCGGCGGTGCACCGCAAGCACCACGCCAAGTGCGACACGCCGGAGGACCCGCATAGTCCGCAGATCCTGGGCATCAACCGCGTCCTATGGGGTGGCGTCTTCCTCTACGTCAAGGAAGCCAGGAAACCGGAGACGCTCGAGCGCTACGGTCACGGCACGCCGGACGACTGGCTCGAGCGCAACGTGTACTCCAGGTTTCAGGTTGTCGGCCTGACGCTGATGGGCGCGGCCGATATCGTCCTGTTCGGCCCCGCGCCGGGCGTTCTGATTCTGGTGACCCAGATCGTGTGGATTCCGTTCTGGGCCGCGGGTGTGATCAACGGGATCGGTCACTATTGGGGCTACCGCAACTGGTCGACTCCGGACGCCAGCACCAACATCGTGCCGGTGGGCATCTTCATCGGCGGCGAGGAGCTGCACAACAATCACCACGCCTACCCTACGTCGGCGAAGCTGTCACTGAAATGGTACGAATTCGACATCGGCTGGCTCTACATCCGGCTGCTCCAGGCAACTGGGCTGGCGAGGGTCAAGCACACCGCGCCAACGCCGCGTCTGGGCGCGGCCAAACCCGCGGTCGACCCGCAGACGCTGCAGGCGATCATCGCCTGCCGTTACGCGGTATTGGCGCAGTACGGCCGGTCCCTGCGGCGCGCTTATCGCGAGGAGCTGGTCAAGCTGCGCCGCTTCGCGCCGCACGATGCGCTCGCGTTGCAAACCGTCGAGCCCTGGCTGGACCGCGATGAAAAGTTGCTCCGAGAGCCCGAGCGGGCCAGGCTGGCCGAGCTGCTGCCGAAATCGCAGGTTTTGCAGACAATGGTCGCGATGCGGCGCGAGCTCATTGCAGTGTGGGGACGGTCGATGGCGACGCGCGAGCAACTCGTCGCGCAACTCCAAGACTGGTGCCGGCGCGCCGAGACGAGCGAGATCAAGCCGCTGGCCGAGTTCTCGCGGCAGCTGCGTTGTTATGCCTGATCCAGGCGCTCAATCCGGCGTAGCCAGCCAGCGCTTGATTCGAGCGTAGACCTCCGGTCGGTTGAGCAGGTCGAGGTGGTTGGTGCCATACGCCACCCACTGCCGCGACGCGCCAAACGTCAACGCCAGCTTCGGATTCGCGTGGCGGCCGAGCGCGCTCTCCAGCGGAACGATGCCGTCGCCGATCAACCGCGCCCTGAGGCCCCCCACCTTCTTGCCCGTAGCTCCCGCGATCGCGTAACACGCGACACCCTTCGGCAGCGGCACCGCCGCACGGCGCTCGCCGCCACGCTCGAAACGATCGCGTTTTCTCCAGTCTTCGTCCACGAGGCTTCCGAACCGCAGATCGGTGATGCCCGCGCTGCGGATTTTGCCGAGGCGGGCCAACGGAGCCGAGTATCGGCTTGCGCCGAGCAGGATGTCGACCCAGTGGCCGCCCCGTTCGAACGGCGCCCCGTGATGCGGCGTGCCGATGAACACGAGCTTGTCGAGGCGCCGCAGCCATGCGTGGCGCGCCAGCGCGGCATAGTGGCACGCGCTGCGCGCGACGAGCCCGCCCATGCTGTGCCCGATAAGCACGAGCCCGGTCACCGGCACGGGCCAGAGTCGCACCAGGTCTTCGAGCTGAGCCGCGAATGCGCGCCCGTTGGTGGAGACGTGCAGGCCGCTGTTGTAGTGCAGGTAGACCGGCGTGTAGGCGAGATCGCGCGCCAGCGCGGCACCATGATCGTGGCGCCTGCGCCGCCACTGCAGATCGTTCATGCACAGGCCGTGCAGCAGCACGACCAGCTTGCCGCCGGCGTGCGGTATCGCCGCAGCCAGCGCCCGGCGTTGGCTCGGCAACGTGGCACCGCCCCGACGCAGGCGCATGGTGATCGCCAGCGGGTTGTTCGACGCCGCCAGGTAGTCGCCCAGCACGCCGTTGAGCGCGGCGAGCAGCGCCTCGCGCCCCGGCCAGGCGCTGCGCTCGCCCAGCAAGGGTTCGAGTCGCATCAGCAGCCCGTCGAGCGTGTGCCCGACCAACCGAATCACGCCGCGAATGCTCCGGTAGAC
>JBIODO010000547.1:0-2321 GCA_044445225.1 Burkholderiales bacterium | reverse complement strand
TGGGCACCACCGCCGGGCCGCCGATGCCGCCGTGCATCAGGGTGAAGAACAGCGTCAGCACCACCAGCCACAGCAGCGCCAGCCACGGCCGCCAGAAGGCGCGCACGCAGCTGACCACGAGCAGCGCCACCAGCGCGATGGTCGCGACGCTGTCGATCGTGCTCGCGTTTCCGCTCGCGGTGCTGGTGGCGCTGGGGCGGCGCTCGAGGATGCCGGCGATCAAGACCGTCTGCACGATCTATGTCGAGCTGATCCGCGGCGTGCCGCTGATCTCGGTGCTGTTCATGGCGTCGTTCATGTTCCCGCTGTTCATGCCGCACGGCCTCACGATCGACGTGTTGCTGCGTGTGCTGGTGGGCATGACCTTGTTCGCCGCGGCTTATCTGGCCGAGGTGGTGCGCGGCGGCCTGCAGGCGCTGCCCAAGGGCCAGGTCGAAGCGGCGCAGGCGCTGGGCCTCACCTACTGGCAGACCACGCGCAAGATCGTGCTGCCGCAGGCGCTGCGTCTGGTGGTGCCGGCCATCGTCAACAGCTTCATCAGCACTTTCAAGGACACCTCGCTGGTCACCATCGTGAGCCTGTACGACCTCACCGGCGCTTTGCAGCTCGCGCTGGGCGACGCCGACTGGCGCAAGTTCTTCCTCGAGGGGCAGTTGTTCGTGGCGGCGGTGTACTTCGTCTGCTGTTTCGCGTTGTCGCGCTACAGCCGCTGGGTCGAGGCCTATCTGAACACCGGCATGCGAAGGCAATGAAGGTCATCCCATGAGCAACGAAGCACCGATCATCGTCTTCGACAACGTCAGCAAGTGGTACGGCCAGTTCCACGTGCTGCGCGACATCCAGCTCAGCGTGGCCAAGAGCGAGCGCATCGTCATCTGCGGCCCCTCGGGCTCGGGCAAGTCCACGCTGATCCGCTGCGTCAACCGCCTCGAGGAGCACCAGGCCGGCCACCTCACGGTCGACGGCATCGAACTCACCGATGACGTCAAAGCGATCGACGCCGTGCGCCGCAACGTCGGCATGGTGTTTCAGCAGTTCAACCTGTTCCCGCATCTCACGGTGCTCGAGAACCTGACGCTGGCGCCGATGTGGGTCGGCAAGATGCCCAAGAAAGAGGCCGAAGACAAGGCGATGGTGCAGCTGCAGCGTGTGCGCATTGCCGAGCAGGCGGGCAAGTACCCGCTGCAGCTGTCGGGAGGCCAGCAGCAGCGCGTGGCGATCGCGCGTGCGTTGTGCCTGACGCCGAAGATCATGTTGTTCGACGAGCCGACTTCGGCGCTGGACCCCGAGATGATCAACGAGGTGCTCGAGGTGATGGTCGACCTGGCCAAGCAGGGCATCACGATGCTGTGCGTCACCCACGAGATGGGTTTTGCCCGCCAGGCGGCTGACCGCGTGATCTTCATGGACCAGGGGCAGATCGTCGAGCAGAACACGCCGGTCGAGTTCTTCAAGCACCCGAAGACCGATCGCGCGAAAGACTTTCTCTCGAAGATCCTGTCGCACTGACAGACCCGGCGTGCTCAGCGTCTGTCCGCCCGACGCGCTGCAGGCCGGCGGCGACGCGCTGCCACTGCCGCACGGCGATTGCTATTGGGTGTGGCCGGGGCGCTTCTTGGCTGGCACGCACCCTGCGGGCTGCCTGGACGCGCTGCTGCAATCGGGTGTCGACAGCTTCGTCGACCTCACCTGCAGCCAGCCGGCGCTGGCGCGTTATGCCACCGCGCTGCCGCCCCACGTGCGCTGGCAAGGCCATGCGATCACCGACTATGCGGTGCCCGGCTTGCGGCTGATGCACGACATCGTCGATGCCATCGATGCCGAACTGCAGCGCGGCGCGCGCGTGTACCTGCACTGCCACGCCGGCGTCGGCCGCACCGGCACGGCGCTCGGCTGCTGGCTGGTCGAGCAAGGGTTCGCAGGGCCCGCGGCGCTGGCCTTGATCGCGCACAAGCGCAGCACCCTGGCGCGCTTGGATGCGGCCCCGCGTTCGCCGGAGACTGACGCGCAGCGGGCCTTCGTGCTGCATTGGGCACCGCGCCGGCCGGCCTCAAGAGCGAAGACGACGGCGCGCTGCGCATCGTGTTCGACTTCGGCGGCGTGCTGTTCAACTGGCAGCCCGATGAACTGGTGCGGCGCTATCTACCGCGACACGCCACCGGCGCCGCCGCGACACGCGCGCTGGTGGCGAGCGTGTTCCAGGGCTTCGGTGGCGACTGGGCGCAGTTCGACCGCGGCGTGCTCGATGGGCTCGAGCTGGCGCGCCGCATCGTGGCGCGCACCGGCCTGCCCGCGCGCGAGGTGGCCGCGCTGGTGGACGG
>JBIODO010000546.1:0-2322 GCA_044445225.1 Burkholderiales bacterium | reverse complement strand
GTCCACGGTCACGCGGCGGTAGCTCACTTCGAGGCGGCCCGGGCGATCGTCCATGGCAGCGGCGGCGTTGGCCGCCAGGTTCATCACCACCTGGTGAATCTGCGTGGCGTCACCGATGATCGCGGTATCGCCAGCCTTGAGCGTGCGCGTCAGGGTAACGCCCGGCGGCAGCGACGGCAGCAGCAGGTCCAGCGCCTCAGCCACCACCGACTGCACATGAACCGGCACGCGCTCGCCGAGACCTGAACGGCTGAACGCGAGGATGCGCTCGACCAGCGCCTTGGCGCGCTGGCCTGCGTTCATGATGCCATCGAGATACCGCACCTGGGCACTGTCGGGCTCGACACCCGAGCGGGCCAGTTCACCGTAGCCGAGGATGGCGCCGAGGATGTTGTTGAAGTCGTGGGCGATGCCTCCTGCCAACGTGCCGATGGCCTCCAGCTTCTGCGCCTGGCGCAACTGGGCCTCCAGCCGCTGGCGCTCGCGTTCGGAGTGCTTGCGCTCGTCGATGTTCTCGATCGAGCCGGCCATGCGCAGCGGCCGGCCCTTCGCGTCGCGGATCGCCAGGCCACGCTGACGGTACCAGCTCCACTGGGGCTCGACACGCGTCGCGCCCGATGCGTTGCCGCTGCGCAGGGCCGCGCGGACTTCGACATCGAAGTGCGGCCGTCGGCCGCGCAGATGCGCCTTGATTTCTTCGCGCAAACGCGGCACGTCGTCGGGATGAACCATCAGGCAGGCCTGCCAGACACGCCGCGGTCGCAGCGGCGGACCGGGCCGCATGCCGCACAGCTCCTGGGCGCGCTCCGAGAAGAACAGCTCGCCGGTCAACAAGTTCCAGTCCCACAGCCCTTCGTTCGAACCCGCCACGGCCAGCGCATAACGCTGATCGGATTCCCGCAATTGCGCGCGCGCCGCATTCACACGCGCGACGTGGCGCAGCACGACGAACAGCAACGCCGCCATCATCAGCGTCAGGATGGCGGTCCGCAGTGCCACCCAGAACACCTGCTCATGCCAGGGCGCGAGGATCTCGTCGAGCTCGCGTGAAACCACGACCGTCATCGCGAAGCCGGGCACCGAACGGGCGACCGCAAGACGCTTCGCCGCTCCGGCCGGATCCCGCAGCGGCATTGGCGGGTTCGAGGCGGCGTCCTCCCACCGCAGGCCGCTGTAAGCCGCTACGGGCTGGCCCACCTGCGCGTCCTGCGGCGGAAACATCGCCACCAGGGCGCCCCCTGCATGCAGCAGCGCGACCGAGGTGCCGTGCCCGAGGTGTACCGCGGCATAGAAGTTGTCGAAGTAGCTGGCATCGAGCAAGGCCGCCACCACGCCGTCGAAGCGGCGGCCCGGGCCCTCGAGCCAGCGCGCTAGCGGCACAACCCAGCGGCCGGTCACCATCCAGCGCACCGACTCACCGACGTATGCGCCGTCGCGCGGGCCGCTTTGCAGCCCACGGATCAGGTCGTTGCCTGACAAGCTCCCGACCGGCGGGGGATATGCGGTGGAGCTGCTGAGGCGCTGGCCCTGGGAGTCAATGACGAACACGGCCGCCACGTCGCTGAATTGATCCCTCTGCGCAGCCAACTCGTCGTGCATCGCCCGTGAATCCAACGGCGGCAGCGTGCCATCGCGATGTGCGTCGGCCACCGCGCGCAGCATGATGTCCACAGTCTGCAGCGAGCGCCGCGTCTGTTCGGCGAACACACGCGCAAGTGCATCGATTTCATTCGCGGCACGCTCCTGCGCGTCGCGCTTGCTGCGATTCAGCTCGTACAGTGCGCTGGCGACCAGGGCGACGACGAAGAGCAGCGCCGCGACAACAAGCACCGAAGTGAACTTCCGCTGCTGAATCGGTCCGAGAGCCTCGGGGGGTTGCTGTCGCATGGTTGCGCGTGCTCGGGTTCCCGATCCTAGGCGGCCGTCACGACGCCATCAACCGATACACTGCGTCGATGAACATCTTCGCCGCAAAGGGCTTGGCCAGGACCGCGTCCGCACCGAGCTCGACCGCCGCGGAGGGGCTGCCGTGCATGCACGGCATGAACTGCGCCGAGATGGCCAGCACCTTGGCGTGCGCGAAGCGTTGTCGCAGGGCGGCGATGCTGGCAGCGCCGTCCTGGCGTGGCGCGGGCACGTCGGCCACGACAAGCACGACGCTGTCCGCGGACGCGTCGCCTGCGCAGCGCACCGGCTCGAAGTCGGAGCGCTGGAGCCATTCCCCCAGCAGCGCGCGCAGCGGGGGGTCGGGCTCGCACAGAGCCACGCGGGGCCGTTGCAGGTCGAGTTCGGGGGCTGTCGAAGGCATTGTGGGTTCGGCGG
>JBIODO010000545.1:0-2340 GCA_044445225.1 Burkholderiales bacterium | reverse complement strand
CGAAGGCCGTGCACGACTGGTGCTGGTGGCGCAGCAGGTGGCGCGACAAATCGGCGTGGTGCGGACCGAATTCGCCGCGGCAACACGCAAGCTGCGCGATGCCAAGCCGTCGAGGGAAGTGGCCGACGACGTGGCCGCGCAGCTGCAACGCCTGTGTGGCAAACGGTTCGTCGCAGCCACGCCGTGGGCGGCGCTGCAGCACCTGCCGCGCTACCGGAAGGCGATCACGCTGCGCCTGGACAAGCTGCGCGCCGATCCCGCGCGCGACACGGCGCGCCTGGCCGAGCTGCGGCCGCTCGAGCAACGCTACACGCGCCGCGTGGCCGAACAACGCGGCGCGCCCGACGCACGGCTCGACGAGTACCGCTGGCTGCTCGAGGAGCTGCGCGTCAGCTTCTTCGCGCAGGAGTTGCGTACGCCGCAGCCGGCGAGCGTGAAGCGCCTGGAAAAGGCCTGGCAGCAGCTTTCAAGCTGATGCCAGGCCTTTCGGTGAAGGCTGACATTTGCCCGAAGGGCATGTCATGCCGGAACCACAAGGCGTGGGCTCAGCTATCGAGCTGAGCAGCAGCTCACGCTGAGCCCTTGAGCAAACGGCAGCAACTGCCTACAGTGCCGCTGCGGCACGCCGCCGCGCATACGAGGGATGCGACATGCACTACGTCTGGATGGCGATCATCGGTTTCGTGGTGGGCCTCGTCGCACGCGCGTTGCTGCCGGGCACGCAGCACCTGGGCATCATCCTCACCGCGGTGCTGGGCATTGTGGGGTCCTACGTCGCCGGCTTTGCAGGCCAGGCCCTGGGTTGGTACCAGCCCGGTGAAGTGGCTGGGTTCATCGCCTCGGTGATCGGTGCCATCGTGGTGCTGTGGGTCTACGCCAAGGTCACTGCCAAAGCCGCACCGCCTGCCGCGGGCAGTTGAGCGCTCGTGGGGCGCAGCCGCGGGCCGCCGCGAGCGCGGCCCGCACCACGCTCACGCCGCCACGCTCGGCAGCCCCGCCAGCGCCATCGCCAACTCGGCCTCGTCATAGGGCTGGTCGACCAGCTTGTCGGCGAAATACGCCTGGTAGGCACTCATGTCGAAGTGCCCGTGGCCGCACAGGTTGAACAGGATCGTGCGCGACTTGCCTTCGGCCTTGCAGCGCAGCGCCTCGTCGATCGCGCCCTTGACGGCGTGGTTGGCTTCGGGTGCGGGCACGATGCCCTCGGCCCGTGCAAACGCCACGCCGGCCTCGAACACGGTCTTCTGCTGGTAGGCGCGCGCCTCGATCAGATCGAGCTCCAGCAGGTGCGACACCAGCGGCGCCATGCCGTGGTAGCGCAGGCCCCCCGCGTGAAAGCCTGGCGGCGTGAAGGTCGAACCCAGCGTGTGCATCTTCACCAGCGGCGTCATGTGCGCGGTGTCGCCGAAGTCGTAGGCGTATTTGCCGCGGGTCAACGACGGGCACGCCGCCGGCTCGATGGCCACGATGCGCCTCTTCTTGCCGCCGCGCAGCTGCGCACCGATGAACGGGAATGCGATGCCGGCAAAGTTGGAGCCGCCACCGGTGCAGCCGACGATCACGTCGGGGTCGTCGCCGGCCATCTCGAGCTGCAGCATCGCCTCCTGGCCGATGATGGTCTGGTGCATCAGCACGTGGTTGAGCACCGAGCCGAGCGAGTATTTGATGTCGTCGTGCGTGGCTGCCACTTCCACCGCCTCGGAGATGGCGATGCCCAGCGATCCTGGGTGGTCGGCGCGCTGCGCGAGGATCGCGCGGCCGGCGTTGGTTTCGTTCGAGGGCGATGCGATGCAGCGCGCGCCGTAGGTTTCCATCAGCGCGCGGCGGTACGGTTTCTGGTCGTATGACACCCGTACCTGGAAGATCGTGACGTCGATGCCGAACAACGAGCCCGCGAAGGCGAGTGCCGAGCCCCATTGGCCGGCGCCGGTTTCGGTGGTCAGCTTCTTGATGCCGGCCTGCGCGTTGTACCAAGCCTGCGGCACCGCGGTATTCGGCTTGTGTGAACCAGCCGGTGAGACGCCTTCGTACTTGTAGTAGATCTTCGCTGGCGTGCCGAGCGCCTTTTCCAACCGGTGCGCGCGAAACAGCGGCGAGGGCCGCCACAGGCGAAACACCTCGCGGATCGGCTCGGGGATCTCGACTTCGCGCTCGGTGGACACCTCCTGCGCGATCAGCGCCATCGGGAACAGCGGCGCCAGGTCGTCGGGGCCCACCGGTTGGTGCGTGCCGGGGTGCAACACCGGCGGCGCAGGTTTCGGCAGGTCGGCCGCGATGTTGTACCAGTGGCGCGGCATCTTGCTCTCGTCGAGCACGAACTTGGTGGGTGAGCTCATCGTG
>JBIODO010000544.1:0-2349 GCA_044445225.1 Burkholderiales bacterium | reverse complement strand
GTCGCTGGCCTTGGCGCTCAGGTACGACACGCCGGCGCGCCAGCTGTGGCTGTCGCCGATGTCGCCGCCGGTGTGCAGCGCGATCGACGCCAGCCCTGCGCCGTTGCGCGACGTGTCGCTGCCGGGGAACTCGCGCCCGCGGCCGACTTCGAAGCCAAGCTCGATGAACTGGTCGGTCGGTGCCAGCCACACCAGTTGCACGCCGTCGTCGCCGAGCTGGCCGCCGAGCATGGCCTGATAGGCCAGCGGCGCATCGACGAAGTCCCAGGTGTGGGCGTGTTGCGAGTTGAGGTAGCCGATGCCCGACAGATAGCGCCCGGCCTTCACCGTGAAGCCGTTGCCGAGCGCCGTGGTCTGCACGAAGGCCTCTTCCACCGACACCGTGTTATCGGGCTCCAGCGCGATGTTGGCGGCGCCGCGCCACCAGGGGTCGATGCTGGCCGACATCGCGAGCTCGGTTTCGCCGAGGCTGAAGCCGCGGGTGCCGGGGCCGATCTGCACGTCGGGCGGCACAGCGAAGCCGGTGATCGCATAGCGTGCAGGGTCCAGCGTCGTGTGGGTCGCCGTGCCGGAGAGGATCAGCGACACCGCGGGGTTGAACGCGTTGGCGCCGCCGCCCGCGGCCACCGCGGCGGGTGTGGCGGCCGGCGCTGGCGCGGCCGGCGGCGCTGCCTCGGCCGTTGCCATCGGCGCAGAGGCGGCGGCCTGCGCGGGCTGGGCCGCCGTCGCTGGCGTTGCCGCTGCCTCGGCAGCGCGCAGTCGCGCATCCAAGGCCTGCAACCTGGCTTCATACGATTCGCGCAGCGCGTTGATCTCGGCGCGCAACGCGGCAATGTCTTCGGCCGTGGTGGCCGCCTGCGCCGCGCGGGGCGCCAATGAGAACAAGAGCGCGAGCAGCAAGCCCGCGGGGATCACGTGGCGCATGGCCGGTGCTCCTTGCCTGGACGTGAACGACACGCAACGCGCCATGGCGGGCGCGCTGCAACGTGGCGATCAGGTCAACGCAAGTGGCGGCGCGCGGCTGCGGTAGGCGAGGGTGGTGGCGTGTCGATGCGCCGGGTGGCCGTCGCACTGCGGCGCGGCCTGCGCCAACGGCGGCTCCAGCACGGCGGGCGGCGTGCTCGGCAATGCGCCACAGTGCAGCGGCGCTGCACTCAGGCAGATGGCACACGGAGTGTCGAACTGGCTGGCCGTGGTGTCGTTGCGCTGCGTGGCGTGGTGGCTGAGCGAGTGCACCCAGGCCAGCGCCTGCGCGAACGGCAGCAGCAATGCCAGCGTCAGCACCCAGGCGAAGCGGCGGCCCGGCCTCGACGACTGCTGGTGTGTGCGCCCGCGCGTGAACATCGGCGCATGATAAGCGCCTTGGGTGCCTCACGGAGGCGCGAGGTCGGCGTCGGTGAGCGTGTTCAGGAATGAGATCACGTCGGTGATCTCGTCGTCGTTCAGTGCCGGGGCATCGCCGGGCTTGCGATCGAACGGGGGCTCGACGTTGATGTTGCCGCGGTAGCGCGGCGGCAAGTCGTCGAACCGGTCGACGCTGCCGTCGGCCGCGCGCGGGTAGAACTCGTGCGGATGGCTGTCGCGCCGCGCATAGAAGCGCAGCACGTCTTGCAGCGTGTGCAGCACACCGTTGTGGAAGAAGCTGCCGCGCAACGCCACGTTGCGCAGCCCCGACGTGCGAAAGCGCCCGCAGTACTCGGCCCGATCGCGCAAGTCGCTGCGCAGCGGCCCGCACAACCCGAGGTCGAAGAACGCGGGGTCGGCGTTGGCCGGCAGGGCACGGTTGCGCGGCACGCCGATGGCGACCAAGCCGAAATCGGTGAACAGCGGCAGCGCGCCGTCGGGCGTGGGCGCGCTCGGGTGGCACGACGCGCAATTGCCCTTGGCAGGGTCGTTGAACAGCGCCAGGCCGCGTGCCTCGGACTCGTTCAGTCGGGCACGGCCGCGCAGCACCTCGTCGTAGCGGCTGCTGAACGGATAGAAGTCGCGCGGCGACTGCTGAAACACTTCGAGCGCAAACAGCAGCGACCGGAACGCGACCTCTTCGTTGTCGAACACCGCGGCGCCGAACGCGTCGCGAAAGCGCGCAGCCAGCGTGCCTTGCCGCAGCCGCATCACCACCTCGGCCGGAGTGGCGTTGGCCATCTCGGCGCTCGACAACAGCGGCAAGCGCGCCTGCTCGCGCGCCGAGCCGGCGCGGCCGTCCCAGGTGTGGCCGCCGGTGGGGCCGGCATCGATGCTGTCGTTGCCGTCGTTGTCGAAGTGGTGCTCGCTGAACGCGGGCAGCGTGTTCAGGTAGCGCAGCGACGGCGCTGCGCGCAGCCCCGGCGTGCGGCCGTCGCGTCCGGC
>JBIODO010000543.1:0-2359 GCA_044445225.1 Burkholderiales bacterium | reverse complement strand
CACCACGTCGCCGATCGCCCACACGCCTTTCAAGTTGGTGCGGCACTCGTCGTCCACCACCACGGCGCCGCGTTCATCGAGATTCAGGCCCACGGCCTCGGGATTCAACCCGGCGGTGTGCGACACGCGGCCGATCGACACGATCAATCGCTCGACATCGAGCGATGTGGCCTGACCTTTGGCGTCGGTGTATTTCACCGAGACGCTCTTGTTCGTCGCCATGACCTCGGTGATCCTGACACCGAACTCGAGTTTCAAGCCTTGCTTGCTGAATGCCTTCAGCGCCTCTTTGGCCACGGCCTCGTCGGCCATGCCGAGCAGGCCCGGCAACGCTTCGAGGATCGTCACCTCGGACCCGAGGCGACGCCACACCGAGCCCATCTCGAGCCCGATGACGCCCGAGCCGACGACGCCCAGCTTCTTGGGCACGCCGGCGATTCGCAACGCACCGTCATTCGACAGGATCCGGTCTTCGTCGAACGCCACGCCGGGCAATTGGCGCGGGCTCGAACCGGTGGCCACGATCACGTGCTTGGCGGTCAGCGTCACGTTGGCCGCGCCGGCGACCGCAACCTCGTAGCCGCCGTCGACCGCCTTCACGAACGAGCCGCGGCCATGGAAGAACGACACCTTGTTCTTCTTGAACAGGTAGACGATGCCGTCGTTGTTCTGCTTCACGACGCTGTCCTTGCGCGCCAGCATCTTCTTCAGGTCGAGCTTCAGGTCGCCGACGCCGATGCCGTGGTCGGCAAAGTGATGGCCTGCATGCTCGAAGTGCTCGCTCGATTGCAGCAGCGCCTTGCTGGGAATGCAGCCGACGTTGGTGCAGGTGCCGCCGAGCGCCGGGCCGCCCGCGGCGTTCTTCCCGTCGTCGATGCAGGCCGTGCTCGACCCCAGTTGCGCGGCGCGGATCGCCGCGATGTAGCCGCCAGGCCCGCCGCCGATCACGACGACGTCAAATTGCTGTGCCATCTGCGCGTCCTCAGATGTCGAACAGGAGGCGCGCCGGATCCTCCAGCGCTTCCTTCATCGCCACAAGCCCGAGCACCGCTTCGCGGCCGTCGATGATCCGATGGTCGTAGCTCATCGCCAGGTAGTTCATCGGCCGCACCACAACCTGCCCGTTCTCGACCACGGCGCGATCTTTCGTCGCATGCACACCGAGGATGGCGCTTTGCGGCGGGTTGATGATCGGCGTGGACAGCATCGAGCCGAAGACGCCGCCATTGCTGATCGAGAACGTGCCGCCGGTCAGCTCCTCGATGCCGAGCTTGCCGTCGCGCGCCTTGACGCCGTACTCGGCGATCTTCTTCTCGATGTCGGCAAAGCTCATCTGGTCGGCGTTGCGCAGGATCGGCACCACCAGCCCTCGCGGCGAACCCACCGCGATGCCGATGTCGAAGTAGCCGTGGTAGACGATGTCGTTGCCGTCGACGCTGGCATTGATCACCGGGTAGCGCTTGAGCGCTGCCACGGCGGCCTTGACGATGACGCTCATGAAGCCGAGCTTGACGCCGTGCTCCTTTTCGAACTGCGCCTGGAAGCGCTTGCGCATCTCCATCAACGGGGCCATGTTGACCTCGTTGAAGGTGGTGAGGATCGCATTGGTCGCTTGCGATTGCAGAAGACGCTCGGCCACCCGCGCGCGCAGGCGCGACATCGGCACCCGCTGCTCGGGGCGGTCACCGAGGTTGGGCGCGATGGGTGCGGCCACCGCGGGCAAGGGCTGCGGCAGCGCGGGCGCCGCGACCGGCGTCGCGGGCCTGGCCACAACGGGTTGCGCAGTGGCTGCCAGGACATCGCCCTTGGTGATGCGACCATCCTTGCCGGTGCCGGCCACCGAACCCCGCGCCATGCCTTGATCGGCCATCAGCTTGGCCGCAGCCGGCATGGCGACACCGGCCTTGCTGCCCGCTGCGGCGGCCGCCGCGGGTGCCGGCGCGGATGCGGCGGCGGCAGATGTCGCCGCGGGCGCCGAAGCCGCGCCCTTGCCCTCGGTGTCGATGCGCGCGATCAGCTGGTCGCTGACGACAGTGCCGCCATCGGTCACCACCAGTTCGGCCAGCACGCCGTCGGCCGGCGCCGGCACTTCGAGCACCACCTTGTCGGTCTCGATCTCGATCAGGATCTCGTCCATCGCCACGGCGTCGCCGGGCTTCTTCTTCCACTGCAGCAGCGTGGCCTCAGCCACCGACTCGGACAGCTGCGGAACCTTGACTTCTACGATTGCCATGAAACTTCTCTTGTTAGTCGGTCACACCGCGAAATGACCCCACGCGACAGCGTCGGCGTCGACGGCGCGGTGTTGTTGCGGCGCCACGTCGCCGCAACAACCTACTTGGTCAACACGAAGCCCTTG
>JBIODO010000542.1:0-2372 GCA_044445225.1 Burkholderiales bacterium | reverse complement strand
GGGCCCGAGGCCGCGCCACACGCGCTCGAGCATGCCCAGGCCGGTGTCGCGCCAGGTACGGGGCAGCCGCTCAGGTTTGCGTCGGTACGCACGGGCCGCCATCTCGGCCGAGCGCAGCTCGTGCTCGATGGACGCCAGCAGCGGCGCGATGTCCAGCAGCGACGGTGCCACCACCGCGTGCCCGCACGAACCACACGCTGTCTCGTGGCTGGGGTCGAGCGCGCGGCCGCAGCCGCGACACGGCCACGCCAGCGGCACCCCGGCCGGGGGCGGCGAGTCGCTCCAGTGGCCGGCGCGCTGCCGCAACGCGGTGGCCAGGCGCGGCAGGTCGATCACCACCAGCGGACTGGCGCAGTAGCTGCACTCGTCGCCGCTGCCATCGCAGGCGGCGCCGCAGTTCAGGCATTGGATCGTGCGCCGCTCCTCGGCCAGCGCGCGGCGCTCGGGGCCGAGCAACGGCCGCACCAACCCGCGCTCGGCCAGCATGCCGCTGTGGCTGTGCAAGTGGCCGTGGCCTTCGGGGCACTCGAGCGTCGGAAAGCGCCCGAACCGCGTGGCGTTGTGCACCGGCTTGAGCGTGGCGTGGCAGCTCGGGCAAGCCAGCGTCGGCGGTCGCGGCGCCGGCGGTTCGCCGCGTGCACCGCGCTGCAACTCGCGCAACAGACGCACCCAACCGAGTCCGCTCAGCTGCACCGACTCCAACGCATCGAACCACACCAGGCGGCACGACGCGCACTGGTCCACCACCACCGGCTGCGCGCCGTGGCTCGGCAACGCAAGGTGAGCCATGGTCAGGCCGCACTGCGGGCACACACGCAGCAGTTGGGTCGGTGCGTCGGTCACGAGAGGCATTGTCGATGCCCACTCGCTGCGCCGCCGCGTGAATCCACCACACGACGGCCCGGCCGATTGCGCAGCAGCGCCGACAATGCAGCCATGCCACACGAACGAGTCGACTGCGTCGTCGTCGGCGCCGGGTTGATCGGGCTGGCGTGTGCGCGCGCATTGGCGCAGGCGGGCCGCGAGGTGGTCATCCTCGAGGCCGAGAACGCGTTCGGCACCGTGACCAGCGCGCGCAACAGCGAGGTCATCCACGCCGGCATTTACTACCCTACCGGCTCGCTGCGCGCCGAGCTGTGCGTGCGCGGCAAGGCGCTGCTGTACGACTACTGCGCGTCGCACCAGGTCAACCACCGCCGTTGCGGCAAGCTGATCGTCGCGCACAGTGATGCCGAAGTCGCGCAACTGCAGCTGATCGAGCAGCGCGCGCGTGCCAACGGCGTGCCCGATCTGCGCTGGCTGAGTGCCGAGCAGGCGATGGCGCTGGAGCCGCAACTGCGATGCACGCGCGCGCTGCTGTCGCCGTCCACCGGCATCATCGACAGCCACGGCCTGATGCTGGCTCTGCTCGGCGACGCGCAGGCCGCCGGCGCGATGCTCGCGCTGCGTTCGCCGGCGCGGCGCGCGGCGGCCACGCCGCACGGCATCGAGCTCGAGGTCGGCGGCGACACCGCCACCACGCTGCTGGCCGACGCGGTGGTCAACAGCGCCGGGCACGGGGCGCCACTGCTGGCGGCGGCCACGCAGGGGTTGGCGCCGGCGCACGTGCCGCCGCGCTATTTCGCCAAGGGCTGCTACTTCACGCTCAGCGGCCGCTCGCCTTTTGCGCACCTGGTGTACCCGGCACCCGGCGAGTCGAGCCACCTCGGTGTCCACTTGACAATCGATCTGGGTGGACAGGCCAAGTTCGGCCCGAGCTTTCGCTGGGTCGACGACCTCGACCACTCGATCGACGAGGCAGAGGCGGCGCACTTCTACGACGAGGTGCGCCGCTATTGGCCAGCCCTGCCCGACGGCGCGTTGCAGCCCGGCTACACCGGCGTGCGGCCCAAGATCCGCGGCCCGGGCGAACCGGCACAGGACTTTCGCATCGACGGGCCGGCCGTGCACGGCGTGCTCGGCCTCGTCAACCTGTTCGGCATCGAGTCTCCAGGGTTGACCTCGTCGCTGGCGATTGCCGAGCGGGTGGCCGAGGCGCTGGCGCAAGCCGCGCCCTGAAGAAGCGGGCGACGGAGCGCATCGCGTGGCGGCTGCTCCAGCAACCCCCAAGCACGCTGCGCGCAGCCTGCGGCTGTTCATTGCGCTGTGGCCTACGCCCGCCGTGCGGGCCGGGCTGTGCGCGCGCCGCGACGCGGTTGACTGGCCGCCGCCGGCGAGGGTGGTGGCCGACGAGCGGCTGCATCTGACGCTGCACTTCATCGGCCCCGTGCCGAGCGCACTGTGGCCGCATCTGCTGCCGGCGCTGCAGGTGTCTTGCAGCGGTTTCGAGCTCCAACTGGGGGCTGCGCAGCCGTGGCCGCACGGCTTGGTCG
>JBIODO010000541.1:0-2381 GCA_044445225.1 Burkholderiales bacterium | reverse complement strand
GTCTTCGTCAACGCGTACCTCGACGCCAGCGGCGACCACGCCGCGCTGGCGCTGCTGCGCCGCTACCAGGTGTATCGCGCGCTGGTGCGCGCGCGCGTGGCCCGCCTGCGCGAGGCCGGCAGCGACTCACCCGCGCGGGCGTCGATCGCCGGCGGCTACCTCGCACGCGCGCAGCGCCTGTCGCGGCAGTGGGACCCGCGCCTGCTGGTGACGCACGGCCTGCCCGGTTCGGGCAAGAGCTGGGTCACGCACGCGCTGGTGCAAGCCACCGGCGCGATCCGCCTGCGTTCCGACGTCGAGCGCGCGCGCCTGCTCGGCGGTGGCCACTACCAGGCCGGCGACAGCACCGCCGTCTACGAGCGACTGCAGGCGCTGGCCACGTTGTCGCTGGCCGCGGGCTACCCGACGATCGTCGACGCCGCGTGCCTGCAACGCGCGCAGCGCGACCCGTGGCCAGCGCTGGCGGCGCGGCTGCGCGTGCCGTACCTGCTGCTGCATTGCGACGCAGCGATCGACGTGCTGCGGCAACGGGTGCGCGACCGGGCGCTGCACGCTGACGATCCCTCGCAGGCCGACGAGGCCGTGCTGCAGATGCTCACCACCACGCAGCAGCCTCTGGCCGAGGATGAGCTCGCGCGCGCGCTGCGCGTCGACACCGATCAACCGCTGTCGGCGGGCGCACTGGCCGCGCACTGGCTGGCTGCCCGGCCAGCGCCATGACGAGCGTCAATCGCGCGTTGCGGACGCCGCGCTCAACGCTGCCAATGCGCGCGCAGCAGCACTTGCTTGTCGCTGTAGTGCAGCTTCAGATCACCGTGGTACGTGTGGTGCAGCGCCTGTGCCAGCTCGTGCGCCAGGTGGATGTCGGTGGTGGTCAGCTCCAGGCCGGTGGCGGTGTCGGTGATGGCCATGATGCGTTGCAGCGGGTGCTCTGTCTTGGCGCGTTGCGCACGGTGGTTCAGCATCGCGAGCATCTCTTCGCGGTGCGCGCGCGCGAAGTCGCCATCGATCTGCACAATGCCGGCCGGCATGTTGTCGTGGATGCGCCGGCACGCCGCGCACGCCAGCTGCGGTGCTCGCTCGCTCAGCCGCTCCTTCCATTGCCAGCGGCCTTGCTCGAACACGGCACCGCACTGCGGGCACCAGGTGGGCTCGGCGGGTTTGACGGAGGGCTGGTACGGATCATGGAGATCCTCGCGGATGCCGGCGTTGCCCTTCACCGGCGTGCCGTCGGTGTGTCGATGCGTGGTCTTGGCGAACTGTGACATGGCAGATACCTCCTGCAATGGCCCCATCATCGCGAGAGGTGGCGCGGCCGCCTTGAGCCACGTCAAGCGCTGCGCGAGGATCGCCCGTAGGCTCGCGACTCGCCTGGCGCTCGCGCGCTGACACCCCAGCCACAGCAGGAACCATCCGGTGAGCGTTCGCAACCTCGATCGTCTGTTTCAGCCCCGCTCGATCGCCGTGATCGGCGCGTCCGACCGCGAGCGCAGCATCGGCGCGCTGGTGATGCGCAACCTGCTGGCGGCGGGCTTCGCCGGCCCGGTGTGGCCGGTGAACACCAAGCGCGCCGAGGTCGCGGGCCTGCCGGCGTTCGCCGACGTGGCGTCGCTGCCGGCGGTGCCGGACCTGGCCGTGGTGTGCACGCCGGCGCCCACCGTGCCCGAGCTGATCGACGCGCTCGGCCGCAAGGGCACGCGCGCGGCGATCGTGCTGACTGCGGGTCTCAATGGCCAGCACGCGGCCGACGGCCGCACATTGCAGCAGGCCATGCTCGACGCCGCGCGGCCGCACCTGCTGCGCGTGCTCGGCCCCAACTGCCTGGGCCTGCTGGTGCCGGAGGCACATCTCAATGCCAGCTTCGCGCACACGCAGGCCCGCGCGGGGCGGCTGGCGTTCGTGTCGCAATCGGGCGCGCTGGCCACCGCGATGCTCGACTGGGCCAACTCGCGCGGCATCGGCTTCTCGCACTTCATCTCGCTGGGCGACAGCGCCGACGTCGACGTCGGCGACGTGCTCGACTACCTGGCCAGCGATGGCCAGACCTCCGCGGTGCTGATGTACCTGGAATCGGTGCGCGCGGCGCGCAAGTTCATGTCGGCCGGCCGCGCGGCAGCGCGCAACAAGCCGGTGATCGTGGTGAAAGCCGGCCGCGCGCCCGAAGGCGCGCGCGCCGCGGCGTCGCATACCGGCGCGCTGTCGAGCAGCGACGCGGTGATCGATGCCGCGCTGCGCCGCGCCGGCATGCTGCGCGTGGACACGCTGCAAGACCTGTTCGACGCCGCCGAGACGGTCGCGCATGCGCGGCCGCTGCGCGGCGAACGGCTGGCCCTCGTCACCAACGGCGGCGGTGCCGGCGTGCTGGCCGCCGATGCGCTGTC
>JBIODO010000540.1:0-2384 GCA_044445225.1 Burkholderiales bacterium | reverse complement strand
GCGCACACCCGATGGCCGGGCCCACGAGTCCTTTTGAGCGGCTGGTTGTTCATCATCGGCACGCTGCTGTTCTCGGGCAGCCTCTACGCGTTGAGCCTCACCGGCGTGCGCGGGCTCGGCATCGTCACGCCGCTCGGTGGCATCGCCCTGCTGGCCGGATGGTTGTGCCTGCTGTGGGCACCTTGGCGACGAGCGCCTTGAAACCCGAGCCCCGCGGCCCCAGATGCGGGCCATGGAAACCGGTCATCGCACCTTTCCCGCTGCGCTGCAAGATTTGGCGGCGATGGCGGCGTTGCTCGAGCGGCTCGAGCGCCAACCTCGCGCGGCCAGCGCCGAGCAGTACCGCCACGTGGTCCAGAGCGTGAGCAAGCTGCTCCAAGACGCCGAGCCCGGTGATGCGCTGAACGCGCTGCTCGCGGTGGCACCGGCCACCGCCGAGATCTACGAGAACCAGCAGTATGCCCAGGCGGGGCTGTGCCGTTCGCCGCTGGAGCGTGCCACAGCAGCCGAGCAAGCCGCGGCAGCGGCCATCGAGCACGCCCGTCGCGTGGCACCGGCCTCCTGAGAGTCGCCCCGCACGTTAGCGCGTGCGGGTTCACTCGCGCGCTTTTGGGGCAGAGTGAGAAGGCTGACCAACGGAGGCAAACATGCCGAACAAGTTCGTGAGACTGACGCACGTCGTCTCGAGCAGTCGCCAACCCATTGCTGTGAACGCGAACCTGGTGATGGCCGTCAAGCAGAAGGGCGAGTCGAACTCGGAGGTCTTCTTCGATGCGGAGAGGGCGATGCACATCGCCGAACCGATGGACGAAGTCGTTCGCCTGCTGGAGGCGGCGCTGCAGTAGCGGTCTGGGTTCGGCCGGGCGGCGCGTACGGACACCGGCTTCGATCCGCCGGTCAAGTCCCTGAACTCAAGGGAGATCCCGGGCCGTTGATGCCCGCGGCGACTTCCTGCACGCAGGCGATCGCGCGCTGCGCCATCGGCGATGGCGTGCGGTTGACGAGCGTCACGATGCCCATCTCGGCATAGACAGGCGGCAGGTCCGTCACGTCGAGCTGCACCAGCGTGCCGGCGCGCGCATCGTCGCGCAGCCAGGCCCCCGACGCGGCAACCACGGTGTCGGTGGACAGTGCCAGCGTGCGCAGCAGCGCCATGTCATCGCATTCAACCGCCAGCACCGGGTCTGCGCCGGCCGGCAGGCCGAGCAGCCGAGCAACCAACGCCTTCACCGGCTTGGGCATCCAGGTTGCTGCCAGGCCGAATTGCCAAGCCTGTGCGAACGTGCAGGGCCCACCGGCCAACGGATGGCCGCTGCGTGCGAACAGGCGAGCCGGCTGGCGCGCCAGCGATTGCACCTGCAGCGCGGGGTCGTCCGGCAGGTCGCGCACGTCCGCGACGAAGAACTCGATGTCTTCGGTAAGCAGGCGCCCGAACAGCAACTGCGCGTTGTTGGTCTCCAGGCGCAGCGCCACCCCGGGGTACTGGCGCCGCAAGGCCACCACCACCGCGGGCATGATCGTCGCGGCGGGAAACGGCCCGGTGCCGAAGGCCGTGTCGCCGAGCTGGCTGTCACGATAGAGCATGGCGTCGCGCTGCAGGCAGCGCGCATCGAACAGCAGCCGCCGCGCGCGCTCGATCAAGAACACGCCGGCCGGCGTGGGCTTCACGTCGCCGGTCTCGCGATCGAACAGGCGCATGCCGAGGTCGCGCTCGATCGATTGGATGCTGCGGCTGAACGCAGGCTGGCTCAGGTGCACGCGCTCGGCCGCGCGCGCGAAGTGGCACTCGTCGGCCAGCACCACCAGGTGACTCAGGCGCTTCAGGTCCACTGCGCCCTCAATGCGGCTGCTGCATTGAGGCATTGTCTACATTGCATTGGACACATCAAGTGCTGTCGCCGCCCAATACGCGCCTCGACCAACTCCACCCGCGCGGCCAACCGCCGCGACGCCAACCACCTTGAGCCCATTCCTGCAAAACACCCTGGTGCTAACCCTCATCATCGGGTTCGCCGTGATGGAGTTCGCCACGCGCCGCTACCAGACCACGGTGCGCGCCAACGCCAACGACACCAAGCTCGAAGCGCTGATGTTCATCAGCCTGATCGCCATCGCGCAGCCGGTGGCGCTGCTCGGTGCCGACCGCCTGTGTGGCTGGCTGATGCCCGACCAGCGTGGCGCGTGGTCCGCGCTGCCGTGGTGGGCGATGTTCGGCGTCTTCCTCATTGCCGACGACATGACGCAGTACTGGTGGCACCGCATCTCGCACACGCCGCTGCTGTGGCCGCTGCACCGCGCGCACCACTCGGCCAAGTACATGAGCCTGCGCATCACCTTCCGCAACAACTTCTTCTACTACCTGCTGATGCCGGGGCTGTGGATGG
>JBIODO010000539.1:0-2385 GCA_044445225.1 Burkholderiales bacterium | reverse complement strand
GTGCGCAGAATCAGCAGCGCCGCCAGTTGCGTGAGCACCGACAGCATGAACCAGGCACTGTGAAACAGCACCGCGTCGGCGTCGAATGCCAGGCGCAGCAACGCAAAGGCCACCATGTCGCGAACAGCGAGCTGACGAGCGAACGTGCCTGACCGTGCCGCTGCCGGCGTGACTTCGCGCAGCTCTCTGACAAAGGTCAACCAATGGCCCGGACACTCCAAATAGGCTCACGGCATTGCAGGACACGGAGCTGTTCACCATGGCCGCCAAGCAACTCATCTTCCACGACGACGCCCGCGAACGCATCCGCCGCGGGGTCGACGCACTCGCCGAGGCCGTCAAGGTCACCCTGGGGCCACGCGGGCGCACGGTCATCCTCGAGCGCGAGTACGGTTCGCCGCAGATCGTCAACTCCGGCGTGCTGGTGGCCAAGTCGATCGAACTGGAGGACCGGTTCGAGAACATGGGCGCGCAACTGATGCGCGAAGTGGCCGCGCGCACCAGCGAGATGGCCGGCGACGGCACCACCACCGCGACCGTGCTGGCCCACGCGATGATTCACGAAGGCCTGCGCTACCTGGCCGGCGGCATGAACCCGATGGACTTGAAGCGAGGCGTCGAGCGCGCGGTGCTGGCGGTGGTCGACGAGCTCAAGCGGGTGGCCAAGCCCTGCGGCACCGGACAGGAGATCGCGCACGTGGCAGCCATCTCGGCCAACAACGATCGCTCGATCGGCGACCTGCTGGCTGGTGCGATCGACAAGGTCGGCCGCGAGGGCGCGATCTCGATCGAGGATGGCTCGGGCCTGGTGAGCGAACTCGAGACGGTCGAAGGGCTGCAGTTCGACCGCGGCTTCCTGTCGCCGTACTTCATCAACAACGCCGAGCGACAGGCCGCGGTGCTGGAGGACGCGGCGATTCTGCTGTTCGACAAGAAGCTGTCGTCGCTGAAGGAACTGCTGCCGCTGCTGGAGGAGGTGGTCAAGGCCGGCCGGCCGCTGCTGGTGATTGCCGAGGAGATCGACAGCGACGCACTGGCCACGCTGGTGGTCAACACCATCCGCGGCACCATCAAGAGTTGCGCCGTCAAGGCGCCCGGTTTCGGCGATCGCCGCAAGGCGATGCTGCAAGACATCGCGGTGCTGACCGGCGGCACGCTGGTCACCGACGAGGTCGGCCTCACGCTCGAGAAAGCGTCGCTGGCCAACCTCGGACGCGCGCGCCGCGTCGAAATCGGCAAGGACACCACCACCCTCATCGGTGGCGCCGGAACGGCGGCCAACATCGCCGCGCGCATCGCGTCGATTCGTCAGGAGCGCAAGGCCGCCACCAGCGACTACGACCGCGAGAAGCTCGACGAGCGCATCGCCAAGCTGTCGGGCGGCGTGGCGCTGATCAAGGTGGGCGCTGCCACCGAGACCGAGCTGAAGGAGCGCAAGGTGCGGGTCGAAGACGCGCTGCACGCCACGCGCGCCGCGGTGGCCGAGGGCGTGGTGCCGGGCGGCGGCGTGGCGCTGCTGCGCGCGCGCCACGTGCTGAAGGCGTTGAGCGGCGCCAACCTCGACGAGACCTCGGGGGTACGCATCGTGGCACGCGCGCTCGAAGTGCCGCTGCGCTACATCGTGGCCAACGCCGGGCAGGAGCCCTCGGTGATACTCAATCGTGTCGATGCCAGCGACAAGCCGGCCTTCGGCTACAACGCGGCCACGGGGGAGTTCGGCGACATGCTGGAGATGGGCGTGATCGACCCGGTCAAGGTGACGCGCCTGGCGCTGCAGAACGCGGCGTCGATCGCGGCGCTGGTGCTGACCACCGATTGCCTGATCGCCGAGGCGCCCAAGACCAAGGCGGTCGTTGCACCGATGGGCGGCGGGCTCGGCCCCGAGATGGCCTGACTCAAGACACGCCACGCGATGGACAAGCCAGCCCCGGCGACCTGCTGGCGCGCCACGCGGACCTGCCGCGCGTGCATCGCTACCTCGAGGCCGCGCGCGACGCCGGTTGGCCGCAAACCTGAATGACAGCCGTGCAGGCCAGCCCGCGCAGCCCGGAGTTCCGCGTCCTCGCCGTTTCCGGTGGCGGCTTTCTCGGCCTGTACGCGGCCGGCGTGTTGGCGCGACTGGAAGCTCAGGCGGGCGAACCGCTGGCACGCCGCTTCGATCTGATCGCCGGCACGTCGGTGGGCGCCGTGGTCGCATCGGCGCTGGCTTGCGAAGTGCCGATGTCCGATGTGGTCGGGCTGTTCCGCCGTCACGGGCACGAGGTCTTCTCGCCGCGCGAGCTGCCCACGGGCCCGGTCGGCCGATTGCTCGACCTCAGCCGTTCGGTGCTGGGGCCCAAGTACAGCGGCGCTGCGCTGCGCAGCGCGCTGCAAGAGCACCTGGGC
>JBIODO010000538.1:0-2392 GCA_044445225.1 Burkholderiales bacterium | reverse complement strand
TTCTTCCCGATGCACTTCCTCGGGCTGGCCGGCATGCCGCGTCGTTATGCCGACTACCCGATGCAGTTCGCCGACTTCAACATGGTCGCTTCGATCGGCGCCTTCGGCTTCGGCCTTGCGCAGGTGTACTTCTTCTTCGCGGTCGCGCTGCCGATGATGCGCGGCCAGGGCGAGAAGGCGCCGCAGCGGCCGTGGGAAGCGGCCGAGGGCCTGGAGTGGGAGGTGCCGTCGCCAGCGCCGTGGCACACCTTCGAGACGCCGCCCAAGCTCGACGCCAGCGCCACCAAGGTGATTGGTTGAGTGCCGACCTTGCGATGACCTCGAGCCCCGCGCAGCGCAAGGCCAACGCGAGATTGGCCTGGATTCTTGCCTCCGTGTCGCTGGTGTTCGCGCTCGGCTTCGTGGCCAAGATCTGGCTGTTCGCGCACTGAGGGGCTGAATCAATGGATCCGCGAGCGCCGCGCACGATGAGCACGCTGCTGCGCGGCGACAACCTGCGCATGACGGGCAAACTGGTCGTCGTGGCCGGGCTGATGTTCGGCTTCGGCTACGCGCTGGTGCCGATCTACAAGGCGATCTGCAACGCGCTGGGCGTCAACGTGCTGTCGGTGTCCGAGCGCGGCGGCCCGACCTCACGGCAGCTGCCGGCCAACACGCAGGTCGATCGCAGCCGCACCGTGACCATCGAGTTCGATGCCAACGCGCGCGGGCCGTGGGATTTCAAGCCCGCTCTGCGATCGCTGCAGGTGCACCCGGGCGAAGTGGCCACCGTGATGTACGAGTTCCGCAACCTGCAGAACCGCACCATGGCGGCGCAGGCAATCGCCAGCTTCGCGCCGATGAACTCGGCGGCGCACTTCAACAAGCTGGAATGCTTCTGCTTCAACGAGTACACGCTGGCGCCGGGCGAGAGCAAGCAGTGGCCGGTGGTGTTCTATGTCGACAGCAAGCTGCCGAAGGACGTGACGACGATCACCCTGTCGTATACGTTCTTCGAGGTCGGCGGCAAGGTGCCGCCCGCGCCCACCGCCAAGCAGGTGCGAACCGTCGCCGACCCAGGAGGTCATTCGTGACCGAGACGCCGCCGGTGGATGACGGTCCGGTCACCGCGCGCAAGGGGTCGCTGCGCGGCACCGTGCTGGCGGTGGTGTGGTCGTTCCTCGGCATCCGCCGGCGCGCCGACTACGCCAAGGACGTGGCGCAGCTCAATCCCATTCATGTGGTCATCGCCGGCATCGTCGGCGCGGCCCTGTTCGTGCTCGTGCTGGTGCTGCTGGTGCGCTGGGTGATCACCAGCGGCGTGGCCAGCTGACGCATCACGACAACGACAACAACTTCGACTTCGAGTTCAGGAGCAGACAACAATGTCAGCCGCGACACCCAAGGGCTCTATGCCGTACTACTTCGTGCCGGCGCCATCGCGCCACCCGGCCATGACAGCGCTCGGGCTCGGCCTGGTGATCCTTGGTGCCGGCCAGTGGGTCAACGGCCATGGCTGGGGCAAGTGGTCGCTGCTGCTGGGCGTGCTGATCTGGCTGTCCACGCTGTTCGTCTGGTTCCGCGACGCCATCGGCGAGAGCGAACGCGGCATGTACTCCGATCGCGTCGACGTGTCGTACCGCTGGAGCATGAGCTGGTTCATCTTTTCGGAGGTGATGTTCTTCGGTGCCTTCTTCGGTGCGTTGTATTGGGCGCGTGCGTTTGCGCTGCCGATGCTGGGCGACATCGACCACCAGCTGCTGTGGCCCGACTTCAAGGCCGTGTGGCCGAGTGCCGCGGCGGGCTACACAGCCTCGCCCGCCGGCACGGTGGACGCATTCACCACCATGGGCCCGTGGCCGATCCCGACCTTGAACACGGCGATCCTGCTGTCCTCGGGCGGCACGATCACGATCGCGCACCACGCGCTGCTCGCCGGCCAGCGCACCAAGACGATCTTCTGGATGTGGATCACGGTGCTGCTGGGCATCACCTTCATCAGCTTCCAGGCCTACGAGTACATCCATGCCTACAGCGAGCTGAACCTCAAGCTCAGCTCGGGCATCTACGGCTCGACGTTCTTCATGCTGACGGGCTTCCACGGCTTCCACGTGTTCGTCGGCATGCTGATGCTCACCTTCATCACGCTGCGGCTGATGAACGGCCATTTCACGCCGCAGCGCCATTTCGGATTCGAAGGTGCAGCCTGGTATTGGCACTTCGTCGACGTGGTCTGGCTGGGCCTGTACTTCTTGGTGTACTGGCTGTAGCGGCCGCTCCTGGCGCCGCCGCGGCGCCGTCAGCGTGAGACCGGCAGGCCGCTCGGCTGGATCCAGCCGAGCTGCCACGCCAGCAAGATGAACACGAACAGCGCAATCGACAGCAGCACGCGCAGTGCCAACGCACGCGCCAT
>JBIODO010000537.1:0-2405 GCA_044445225.1 Burkholderiales bacterium | reverse complement strand
TTCAACCTGGTGTCCACGCTGGTGATGACGGTGACCGACAAGCGCGCCGACATCGCGATCCTGCGCACGCTGGGCGCCAGCCCGCGCTCGGTGATGGGCATCTTCGTCGTGCAGGGTGCGGCATCGGGGGTGCTCGGCACCCTCGCGGGGGTGGTGCTCGGTTTGCTGGTGGCATTCAACATCGACGTCATCGTGCCGTTCATCGAGCGCACGCTCAACGTGGCTTTCCTGCCCGGCAGCATCTATCTGATCAGCCGCATGCCGAGCGATCCGCGCTGGACCGACGTGTGGCCGATCGCGGGGGTGTCGCTGGTGCTCGCCTTCCTGGCCACGCTGTATCCGAGCTGGCGCGCCAGCCGCGTCAACCCGGCCGAGGCGCTGCGCTATGAGTGAGCCGGTGCTGCAGGCCAGCGGCCTGCACAAGCGCTTTCGCGAAGGCAGCGGCCGCGAGGCGCTCGACGTCACGGTGCTGAGCGGCTTGAGCCTGCAAGTCGAGCGCGCGCAGACGCTTGCCGTGGTGGGCGCGTCGGGTGCGGGCAAGAGCACCCTGCTGCACCTGCTGGGCGGCCTGGACAAGCCCAGCGCCGGCACCGTGCAGCTGATGGGCCGCGACTTCGCCGCGATGGATGCCGCCGAGCAGGGCCGCTGGCGCAACCGGCACCTGGGCTTCGTCTACCAGTTTCATCACCTGCTGCCCGAGTTCAACGCGCTCGACAACGTGGCGATGCCGTTGCGCATCCGGCGTGAGCCGGTGCCTGCGGCGCGCGAGCGCGCCGGCGCGATGCTGGCGCGCGTGGGTCTGCAGTCGCGCGTCGCGCATCGGCCGTCGCAACTGTCGGGCGGCGAGCGTCAGCGGGTGGCGATCGCGCGCGCGCTGGTGGCCAAACCCAGCTGTGTGTTGGCCGATGAGCCCACCGGCAACCTCGACCGTGCCACCGCGCAAGCGGTGTTCGAACTGATGCTGCAGCTTGCGCACGAAGACGGCACCGCCTTCGTCGTGGTCACGCACGACATGCATCTGGCCGAGCGCTGCGGCAGCCGGCTGCAGTTGGGTGCTTGAAGCGAAGGGTCAGTCGCGCTTTTCGAGCCGCATCACGTTGGAGTCGCGGCGCATCGAAAAGCGGCTCAGGAAAGAGTTGCCGAGCAGCACGAACGGCATCTCGGCCGGCAGGATCATCGCGTTGACGCCGAACACTTCGACGTCGCCGATGCGCACCGAGGTCAACGACACGGCGTAAGTGGCCACCACCCCGGCAGCGGTCTGGCTCGCGCCGCGTTGTCCGCTCTTCCAGTCGATGCCCAGCCGCTCGGCTTCGCTGAACCCCATCGCCACCGACGTGGCGCCGGTGTCGACCATGAACTGCACCGCCTTGCCGTTGATCTGGCCGCTGGTGACGAAGTGGCCGCCGGGCCCGGCGGCGATCAGGATCTCGCGCCCGTTGGCATTGCCGCCGCCACCGCCGCCCACGCTGGCCGGCGCGCCGCCCATCGTCACCAGCAGTATCTTGCCGGCGACCTCGACCTCCGCCTGCCCTTGCGTCACGCGTTTGAGCGTCACGCCTTTGACCGTGCTGCCCACGGCCAGCGTATGGGGTGCGCCGTTGATCATCAGCAGCGCCTTGCTGTCGCCGATGCTGCCGGCCATCGACACCGTCTGCGCCTGCAGCAGCAGCGGTGCGGCGCAGGCGAGCGCGGCCATGAAGTGGTGGTATCGCGCGCTCATGGTGCCGGTCTCCGTCAGTCCCTGAAGTTCTTGAAGCCGAGCGGCAAGGCGCCCGCTTCCTTGCGCAGCAGGGCCATCGCGGCCTGCAACTCGTCTTTCTTGGCACCGGCCACACGCAGCGTGTCGCCCTGGATCGAGGCCTGGACCTTGAGCTTGTTCTGCTTGATCAGGGTTTGCAACCGCTTGGCGTCTTCGCCACCGATGCCGGCCTTGATCTCGGCGCGTTGGCGCCAAGTGTCGCCCCCGGCGCGCTCGGGCGCAGCGCTGAAATCGACGAAGCGCGCATCGACACCGCGCTTGGCGAGCTTGGCCAGCACGATGTCGCGCACCTGGCCGAGCTGGAAATCACTGTCGCCGGTGAGCGTGAGTGCGTCTTCGGCGTATTCGACTGCCGCGTGCGTGCCCTTGAAGTCGAACCGGGTGCCGATCTCGCGCACGCACTGGTCAAAGGCGTTGCGCAACTCCACGCGGTTGGGTTCGACGACGGCATCGAAGCTGGGCATTGATTGTGATGTTAAGCGCTCGGATCGGCGAAAATTCTGCCATGCCCACACCCAACGGCAGCTTGCACATCGAACGCGGCGTCGCCTTGCGTGCATACAACACGTTCGGCCTGCCCGCGGTCGCACACACGCTGGTGCGGGTGGCCAGCGATGTCGAGGTGCGCCGCGTGGTCGACCAT
>JBIODO010000536.1:0-2423 GCA_044445225.1 Burkholderiales bacterium | reverse complement strand
GCGCTGGCGCGCGAGCGCCGCAGCGCGCAGGTGACGGTGTCGCTGACCGCAGACTTCCTGTCGGGTGGTCGCCTGGGTGACTGGCTCGAGGCGCACACCACGATCACGCGCATGGGCCAACGCATGGCCTACGCGAGCTGCGACCTGAAGGTCGGCACCCGCCACGTGCTGCGTTCCAGCGGCGTGTTCGCATTCGTCGACCGGCCATGGCCGCCGGCTGCCATCGGCAGCGAAGCGCCGTTGCAAGACGGCTGATTGCCGGCCGCGAGTTCGGCGCGGCAACGATGAACGACCTCACCAACGAAGAGATGCCAACGCTGGCAAGCCGCCGGATGCCCCATTTGCCCGCGCTGTTGAGCCTGGGGTTGATGGTGGGCACGATCAACGGCCTGTCGCGCGTGGCGATGCCGTTGTTCGCGTTGTCGAGTGGCGCGCAGCCGTGGCAGGTGGGCATCGTCGGCGGCCTGGGCTACATGGGTGTGCTGCTGATGGCGCTGCCGATGGGCGCCTGGATCGACCGGCACGGCAGCCACACGATGTTCCTGCGCGGCGCGATCGTCGCGGCGCTGCTGTACCTGCTGCTGCCGCTGCTGCATTCGCCGTGGCAGGTGATCGCGGGCGCGGCGCTGCTCGGTTTTGCGCTGCCGTTTCGCACGGTGCCGATCCAGACCGAGTTCCTCGCGATGCTGCCGTTGCTGGGTCCGGCCAAGGCGGGGTGGAACCGCGCGGCTTTCATGACGGGCCTCGCGTTCATCGGGCCCGCGGTGTCGGCGGCCGTGCTGTCGTCGCTCGGCTTCACTGCGCTGTTCCTGATGGTGACCGCGACCTTGCTGCTGGCGTTCATCGTCGGCCGGCGCGTGCTGGTGCGGCGCTCCGGCGTGGCGGGCCAGCCCGGCGACGCGCCGCTGCACGTGCGCATCGCGGGGCAGATCACGTTGCTGCGCCACGATGCCGAGGTGCGACGCACGATGGCGATCGACTGCCTGGCGCAGATGTCGGTGGCGTACTTCGTGGTGTTCGCGATCCAGATGGCGATGCATCGCTTCGGCATGACGCTGCAGGCGGCGGCGGGGCTGATCACGCTGCAGGGCGCGCTCTACGTGGCCGCCCTGTTCGGCGGCGGCATGCTGGTGGTGCACTGGCGTGATGACCTGCGCTATCTGTTCGCATTCGTGATGCTGCTGGCGCAGTCGCTGCTCTATGGACTGGGCCAAGTCCCGTGGGCGCTGTGGCTGGGCGCCGCGCTGATGGGCCTGGGCGTCGGCCTGCAAGGCGTGACCAGCACCACGCGCTTCGGCGAATTGATGCGCCGGCTCGGCCGCGGGCGCATCGGCGGCCTCACGTCGCTGGCGCCGACCACCGGCGGCATCGTCGGCGCAGTGCTCGGTGGCGTGCTCAGCCAGCACCTGGGCATCGAAGCGGGCTTCCTGCTGCTGGCCGTCGCGCACGCGGCGATGTGCGCTGTTCACGTGCGACGGTTGCGCTCGGCGCGGCAATCCGCAAGTATTCGGTAGGACGGTTGCGCTCAGCGGCGTTCAGCTGATGTTTCCTAAGTAGTCCTGCAGGTACCATCGAGCGCATCACGGCGTCGGCAAGTCTCGCCACGGTGCAGGGCAAGAGGCAGCAATGAGCAAACTAGCCAGCAAAGTCAAAGAAGAAATCGCGGAGCTCCTCCCGCCTACCATCTTCTTTTTCGTGGCATTGCACCTCGTTGCGATTGTCCGCGTCCTGATGCTGAAGGGCACAGGCATCTCACTCATCAGCTCGGCGTCGATCACGGTGGGTGCGCTGATCCTCGGCAAGGCGGTATTGGTCGCAGACATGTTCCCATTCATCAATCGCTACCCTGACAAGCCGCTGGTGTTCAACATTTCCTGGAAGACCGCGATCTACCTGCTGATCTCGATGCTTATCCACTACCTGGAACGGCTGATTGATTTCTGGCGAGAGGCCGGCGGATTGGTCGCAGGAAACCAGAAGCTGCTCGTGGAGATCGTGTGGCCACACTTTTGGGCCATCCAGATCTTTGTGTTCACATTGATCCTGATGTACTGCACCGCACGCGAAGTCATCCGCGCAATCGGAGCAGACAAGGTGCGGAAACTGTTCTTCGGCCCGCTGCCAACAGCAGCGGGCTAGAAGGGCTCATGGCTACTCGCTCGCTCACGGCCGATACCCGTCGCGCAGTTCGCGCTTGAGCACCTTGCCGATCGCGCTGCGCGGCAGCTCGTCGATGAAGCGCAGGTCGGCCAGCCGCTGCGTCTTGCCCACGCGATCGTTGGCCCAACGTTTGATCGAGTCGGCCGTCTCGCTGTGGCCACCGCGCCGCACGACGAAGGCCACCGGCGTCTCGCCCCATTCGGCGCTCGGCACGCCGACCACCGCCACGTCGGCCACCGCGGGATGCTGGCGCAGCTCGGCCT
>JBIODO010000535.1:0-2453 GCA_044445225.1 Burkholderiales bacterium | reverse complement strand
TCGACGAAGCGGCGCGGCATGGCGCTGGTCAGCCCGGCATCAAGCGCTTGGCCGACACGTAGTCCTGCCTGAAGGTCTCGAACGGCATCGTGTCGGCGGCTTCGATCGCGCGCTGCCGCTCGAGCGACCGCTGCGCCTCGCGCTCGAACAGCGCCTGCTGCTCGGCCGACCAGGGCAACGACAACAACTCGGCCTGTGCACGCAGCGCGTGTTCGCGCACGAACGCGGTGTAGGCGCAGCCGTCGCCATCCCGCAGCGCCGACAGCACGCGTGCCGACGGCAACGTGTTTGGCGCCTGCCACGCCGTCTGCGCGGCCGCGAGCGCCTGTCTGTACTCGCTGCCGCCGAACAACGCATCGAGCCGCGCCGCGATCGGCGCACAGCCTTCGAGCAACTCGGCGCCCCAGTCGGCCAGCGACACCGCAGCGCCGGCACGCTGCAGCTGCAGCCCCGGCTCACGGCCGCGCGCGGCGGTGCTGTGCTGGTTGCGCGCCAGTGCGGCAATCTCCTCGCGCGTGTCGGGCGGGCTGTCCGACAGCAGGCAGTGCAGCAGGAAGACGTCGATGAAGCGCATCGTCGGCGCCGCGATGCCGACGGTCACGAACGGATCGAGGTCCATGCAGCGCACCTCGACGTATTCGACACCGCGCTCGCGCAGCGCGTGCAGCGGCCGCTCGCCGCTCTTGATCGTGCGCTTGGGCCGGATCGTGCCGTAGAACTCGTTTTCGATCTGCAGCAGGCTGGTCGCCAGCTGGTTGTATTCGCCACCGGGGTTGCGGATGCCGATCGCCTTGTACGGCGGATACGGCTTGGTCAACGCTTCGTGCAACGACGCGGCGTAGCTCTCCAGATTGTTGTAGCTCACCGACAGCGACGCCTGCGCGTCGCTTTGATAACCGAGCCTTCCCATGCGCAGCGAGGTGGCATGCGGCAGGTGCAGCGTGTGCAGCGACAACGGTTGGAGCCCGTGCTCGCGGCCGGCAACGAAGCTCGTGCACACCGCGGGCGATGCGCCGAACAGCACCAGCAGCACGAACGAGTGGCGCCTGAAATTGCGGATCAGCGCGAAGTACTCATCGTTGCCCAGGCCCGGCAGCGACCAGTTGTAGTGAATCCCCGAGATGGTCTGCATGCGCCGGCCGTAGCGGTGCCCCAGGCCCATGCGGTACACGCTCTTGGCGTGCCCGATGTGAGAGGTGCCGTAGCTGCCGATCGGGATGGTCTCGTCGGTGGGCAGGCCGCACGGCATGCTGGCCACCCACAGCATCTCGTTGCCGCCTTCGCGCAGCACGCGGTAGACGAACTGGTGGATCTGCGTCAGCTCCTGCTCGCAGGCGAGCGCGTCGGCGTGCACGCCGGTGATGAGCTCCAGCTGCGATTCGCTGTAGTCGGTGGTGATGCGCGGATGCGTCAGCGCGGCGCCGAGCGCCAGCGGGTGCGGCGTCAACGCCAGTGCGCCGCTGGGCAGCACGCGCAGGCTTTCTTTCTCGATGCCGCGGCGCATGCCCTGCAGGCGTTGCGGCGTGAGGCCCGCCAGTCGATCGACGATCGTTTTCAATCTAGTGTCCCCTCGTGGGCCGGTGCTTCACCCAGCCGGCTGCGTGACTGCGGCGCGCGGTCGATCTGCCGCGAGCCGTCTCCCATTGGAGGACGCATCGTAGCGGGGAGCGGATATTCGTGCTGGCAGCGCCGGGCAAACGCCGCCGGGTTGCGGGGCCGTGCCGAGCCCATGCTGCAACGCGCCGCGATTTGTGGTTCAGCCCGCCATGCCGCGATGCGCCGGGCCGTGACCCAGGCGGGCAGAGACCGTGCGCGCCGCATTGCGCAGCACCGAGGCGACGTGGCCCGTCCAGCGGGCATCGAATGCCGCCGACGGGCCGATGGCGGTGAGCGCGAGCACCATGACGCCGCGATGATCGAACACCGGCGCCGACAGCGCGCTGACGCCGGCCACCACAGCGCCCTCGGAGCGGCCCAGGCCGTGGCGCCGCACCTCGGCGAGCTCGGTTGCGAAGCCGCGCCACGCGGGCAAACGCACGCGGGTCGGCGCGCCGTTGTCGCCGCGCCGCTGGGCACGGGCCGACGATTCGCGCTCGGCCTCGTAGATCGGCCGCACCACCTCGGCCGGCAATTGCGCCGCAAACAAGCGGCCCGACGCGGTGCCGGCAATCGAGAACACCGTGCCGTGGCGCATGTCCACGTGCACGGCCGCTGGCGAAGCCTCGCGCAACACGATGGTCGGCCCGCGGCTGCCCCACACGACGAGGGCCACCGTGTGTCCGGTTTGCGCGGCCAACTCGGGCAGCAGCGGTGCGGCGATGCGCACCGGGTCGGCCTGCTGCAGGCCGATCAGGCCGAGCTGCAGCGCCAGCGGCCCGAGCGCGTAGCGCCCGCTGGCGCGGTCTTGCTCCACCAGGCCGATGTGGCCGAAGCTCACCAGGTACGGATGCGCC
>JBIODO010000534.1:0-2473 GCA_044445225.1 Burkholderiales bacterium | reverse complement strand
GAACTACCAGGCCTATCGCGAGATGATCGTTCCCACCAGCCCGAGCTGTGTGGAGGAGCACGTGCGCCGCCTGAGCATCGCCGGCATCCAGAGCGCATTCCAGTTCTACAACATCAACAGCTACGAGACGGTCGAGCGCATGATCCGCCGCGGCGTCTACAGAGGCCCGCTGGTGATGAATTGGGTGGCGATCGGCGGCGGCATGGACCAGCCCACGATCTACAGCCTGGCGCACTTCCTGCGCGCCATCCCCGACGGCGCCATGCTGACGGTGGAAAGCAGCATGCGCAACGTGCTGCCCATCAACATGATGGGCATCGCGATGGGCCTGCACGTGCGCTGCGGCATCGAGGACAACCTCTGGAACCAGTCGCGCGCGGCGAAGATGACCACCGTGCAGCAGATCGAGCAGCTGGTGCGCATCTCCCGCGAGTTCGGCCGCGAGGTCGCCACCGGCAAGGAAGCGCGCAAGATCTGCAAGATCGGCGTGTTCTACGACACGGTGGAAGAGACGCTGGCCGCCAACGGCTTCGCGCCCAACGCCAAGGGACGCCAGCAGGGCTTCCTGCGCAAGGCCGCCTGAGGGCCGTGATGTCCGAGCCGACCGTTCTCATCGTGCCGGGCCTGCGCGACCACGTCGACGCGCACTGGCAGACGCTGCTGGCGCTCGACCTGCGGGCGCGCGGACGCAAGGTGGCCATGGTGCCGCCGATGGGCCGCGTCGACCTCGACTGCAGCGCCCGCGTGGCCGCGATCGAGCGCGCAGCGCAGGCGATCGATGGCCCGCTGGTGCTGGTGGCGCACAGCGGCGGCTGCGTGATGGTGGCGCACTGGGCGCGACAGACCGAGCGCCCGGTGCGCGGCGCGCTGCTGGCCACGCCGCCCGACTTCGAGCGGCCCTTGCCCGAGGGCTACCCGACCATCGGGGCGCTACGCGGCAGCGGCTGGCTGCCGGTGCCGCGCCAGCCACTGCCCTTTGCGAGCGTGGTGGCCGCCAGCCGCGACGACCCGCTGGGCCGCTTCGAGCGCATCGAGCAACTGGCGTGCGATTGGGGCAGCCGATTGGTCGACCTCGGCCGCGTCGGTCACCTGAACCCCGCGTCCGGCTACGGCGACTGGGCCCGCGCCGACGCGTTCATCGACGAACTGTCGACACACGTCAAAGACGCGGCCTGAGCCGCGCGACACCAGGAGACACAAATGGACAAGGCCACCCACCCTGCGCGCCGCGCCGTTGCAGCATCGTCACCGGTGCGTGCGCGTTCGCGCACGATGCGCGTCGAGCCGCTGACCTGCGCCATCGGCGCGGAGCTGCATCAGCTGAACCTGGCCGACGCGGTGCACGACGACGATCTGTTCGCCGAGATCCGCGCCCTGCTGCTGAAACACAAGGTGCTGTTCCTGCGCGACCAGCAGTTCTCGCGCGCCGAGCACGTGGCGTTCGCACGCCGCTTCGGCGAGCTCGAAGACCATCCGGTGGCCGGCAGCGACCCCGACCATCCCGGGCTGGTGCGCATCTACCGCGGCGTCGACAGCCGCCGCGAGCAGTACGAGAACGTCTGGCATTGCGACACCACGTGGCGCGAGTGCCCGCAGTTCGGCGCCGTGCTGCGCTGTGTCGAGGGCCCTTCGGTGGGCGGCGACATGCTGTGGGCCAACATGGCCCTGGCCTACGAGCGCCTGCCCGAGCAGGTCAAGACGCAGATCGCCGGCCTGCGCGCGCGCCACAGCATCGAGGCCACGTTCGGCGCCGCGATGCCGATCGAAAAGCGCCTGGCACTGAAGGCGCAGTACCCCGACGCCGAGCATCCGGTGGTGCGCACGCACCCTGAGACCGGCGAGAAGGTGCTGTTCGTCAACGCCTTCACCACGCACTTCAGCAACTTCCACACGCCCGACAACGTGCGCTGCGGCCAGGACTTCGCGCCCGGCGCCGCGCTGCTGTTGAACTACCTGCAGAGCCAGGCGGGCATCCCCGAATACCAGGTGCGCTTTCGCTGGCAGACCCACAGCGTCGCGATCTGGGACAACCGCTGCACACAGCACTATGCGGCCCAGGACTTCTGGCCCGCGGTGCGGAATCTGGAACGCGCCGGCATCATCGGCGACAAGCCCTACTGAACCCGCACGGCGTGGCTGCGAGCCACGAGGAGACAAGACCATGGCCAAGGCCATTCGGCTGCACCAGATCGGCGGCCCGGAAGTGCTGACGCTCGAAAACGTCGAAGTCGGCGACCCCGGCCCCGGCCAGGCGCGCGTGCGCCATAGCTACGTGGCCGTCAACTTCATCGACATCTACTTTCGCACCGGCCGCTACCCGCTGCCGCTGCCCAACGGTCTCGGCTCCGATGCGGTGGGCATCGTCGAGGCGGTGGGCCCGGGCGTCACCGACATCAAGGCCGGCGACCGCGTCGGCTACCTGCTCGGCCCGCAGGGTGCGTACGCCGACGTGCGGGTAATGCCGGCCGAGGTG
>JBIODO010000533.1:0-2477 GCA_044445225.1 Burkholderiales bacterium | reverse complement strand
GAGCTGGCCACACAGCGCGACGAGTTCGCTGCCGACCTCGGACGCTCGCTGCGCCTGGCGATGGCCGAGCACCACATCGACCACCTGCCAGGTGCGGCCGAACTCGGCGACTTCGACCCCACCTCCAGCACGCTGATCTTCGATCCCGCCGGCGCCGAGGGGCTGGTGCCACGCGGCGCGCTCGACGCGACCTGGGAGCGCTACTGGCGCGAGTCACTCGAACGCATCGAAGGCCGGCGCGCATGGGACGCCTACACGCCCTACGAATGGCGCTCGGTGTCGGCCTTCGTGCGGCTGGGCCAACCGCTGCGCGCGCAGGCGCTGGCCGATTTCTTCATGCGCGACCGCCGTCCTGCCGCGTGGAACCAGTGGGGCGAGGTGGTGGCGCGCGAGGCCCGCGACCTGCGCTTCCTCGGCGACATGCCGCACGCGTGGATTGCGTCGGACTTCATCCGCTCCACGCTGGACCGCCTGGCCTACGAGCGCGATGCCGACCATGCGTTGGTGCTGGCCGCCGGCGTGCCGCGCGAGTGGCTGGCCAGCGGCGTGGCGGTGCGCGGACTGCGCACGCGCCACGGCGCACTGAGCTACCGGCTGCAGCGCGAAGGGCGCACGGTGCACTTGATTGTCGATGCAGGCATCGCCGTGCCCGAGGGCGGACTGTGGCTCTCCTGGCCCGGCGACGACGCGCTGCCCCAGGCCAGCATCGACGGCCGTGCCGTGACCTGGAGCGGGCGCGCGCTGCGTATTCAGTCGCTGCCCGCGCAGGTGGAGCTCGCGCTGCCGTGAGCGCGGCTAGTCGACCTTTGCGCCGCTGGCCTTGACGACCGTCTCGTATTTCGCCAGCTCGCTGCGCACGAAGACTGCGAACTGCTCGGGCGTATCGGGTGCCAGCTCCGCCATCAAGGTGGCCGCACGCGCTTTCAATTCCGGCGAACCGAGCGCCTCGACAAAGGCCTTGTTCAGGCGCTGCGTCACCTCGGCGGGCAGACGGGCGGGCCCGAATAGGCCGAACCAGGTGTCGATGTTGAAGTCGCCCAGGCCCAGATCGCGCGCGCTCTCGGCGATCGTCGGCACCTCGGGCATCACGCTGGAGCGCCGCTCGGTGGTCATCGCGATCGCGCGCAGCCTGCCGGCGCGGATGTTGGCCGACGCGGTGGCCAGGTTGTCGAACGTGAGGTCGACCTGGCCCGACAACAACGCCAGTTGAGCGGGCGGTCCACCGGCGTATGGGATGTGCACCATGAACACGCCGGCCTTGGCCTTGAACATCTCGCCAGCGAGATGCCCGGCGCTGCCGTTGCCGCCCGAGCCGTAGTTCAGGCGCCCCGGGTTGGCCTTCGCGTAGGCGACGAGGTCGCGCACCGATGCAATCTTCAGGCGCTGCGCGGCCTCGACGTTCATCACCAGCACGTTGGGCACCCGTGCCACCAGGGTCAACGGCGTGAAGTCGCGCAGCGGGTCGTACGGGATCTTGGCGTACAGCCATGGGTTGATGGCGTGCGTCGCGACCGCGCCCATCACGATCATGGTTCCGTCGGGCGCGGCCTTGGCCACCGCGTCGGCGCCGATGTTGCCGCCGGCACCCGGGCGGTTCTCGACGATCACGGTGCCGAGCGTATCCTTCACCTTGTCGGCCAGCGCGCGGGCCATCACGTCGAGCGGTCCGCCCGCGGGGTAGGGCACGATCAGGCGGATCGGTCGGGCTTGGGCCCGTGCAAGCGGGGCGGCGGCCAGCAGGGCGAGGGTTTGGCGTCTTTTCATGGTCTGTGGGCTGGGGAAGCGGCACCGCGCGATGCACCTGCTTGTGGAGACGGCCGGCGCTCACGCGCCTTCACGTCGCTGCGCGACATGAGCCAGCACCGCAAACACGGCGACGTTACCCGTCGCCGTGTTTGTCAGCTTCGGAGGTGAAGGCGTCGGCGTAGAACTCGTCGGCAGGCAGCGCGCACGTGGCGATGAAATCGCGCTTGGCGGACTCGACCATGACCGGCACGCCGCAGGCATAGACCTGGTGGCCCGACAGGTCGGGCAGGTCCTCCATCACGGCCCGGTGGACGAGGCCGGTGCGGCCGTGCCACTGATCGTCGGGTTTGGGCTCCGACAGCACCGGCACATAACGCAGCTTGGGGTTGGCCGCTGCGGCCTGCTCGGCCCACTCGTGCCGGTACAGGTCGGCGCGCGAGCGGCAGCCCCAGTACAGCACGGCCGAGCGATCGATCGCCTTGTCCCGCATGGATTCGATGATCGCCTTGATCGGCGCGAAGCCGGTGCCCGAGGCCAGCAGCACGATCGGCTTGGCCGAGTCCTCGCGCAGGAAGAAACTGCCGTACGGTCCTTCCATGCGCAGGATCTCTTTTTCCTTCATCGTGCTGAACACATGGTCGGTGAACTTGCCGCCGGCCATGCGGCGCAGGTGCAACTCGATCGCCGGCGGCGTGCCGAGATGGCCCGGCGCAGTGGCCATCGAGTAGCTG
>JBIODO010000532.1:0-2481 GCA_044445225.1 Burkholderiales bacterium | reverse complement strand
GTTCTACGTGATCGAGGGCCTCGCCGACGGCCGCCTCGGCTTCTATTCCAAAGTGCACCATGCCGCCGTCGACGGCCAGGCCGCGGTGGCGCTGGCCAACAGCATCTTCGATGTGACACCCGAGCCGCGCCGCGTCAAGCCGCCGCGCGCGGTGCGCAGCAACCGCTACCAGCTCGGCGTGGCCGAGCTGCTCGGCGCCGCGCTGACCAACCAGGCGCGGCAGGTGCTGCAGTTCGCCGCGCTGATCCCGCCGCTGGCTGGCGCCGCCGTCGGCGCGGCCAAGGCGGCTCTGGCCGCGCGGCGCGCGGGCATGAAGTCTTCAGTGCCCACGCGCTTCAAGCTGGCGCCGGGCACGCCGTTCAACACCCCGATCACCAACCAGCGCGCGTTCGCCGGCGTGTCGCTGCCGCTGAAGGAGGTGAAAGTGATCGGCAAGGCGCACGGCGCGTCGATCAACGACATGGTGCTGTGGCTGTGCAGCACCGCGCTGCGCGAATACCTCGCCGAAGGACGCGAGCTGCCGGACAAGTCGCTCGTCGCTGGCGTGCCGATCTCGCTGCGCGCCGAGGGCGACACCAGCAGCAACAACCAGGTGTCGGGCACGGTGATCGATCTCGCCACGCAGGTGAAAGATCCGTTGAAGCGCCTGGCCGTCATCATGGACGGCACGCGCGCGATGAAGGCGCAGATGGGCACCTTCGGCGATCTGATCCCGAAGGACTTTCCGTCGCTCGGCTCGCCGTGGCTGCTGAGCGGCCTGGCCTCGCTGTACGGCCGCTCGGGCCTGGCCAAGCGGCTGCGCGTGGCCAACGTCACCATCTCCAACGTGCCCGGCCCGCAGGTGCCGCTGTATCTGGCCGGCGCGCAGATGGCGGGGCTGTATCCGCTGTCGATCGTCGTGCACGGCGTGGCGCTGAACATCACCGTGCAGAGCTACATGGGCCAACTGTGCTTCGGCCTCATCGCGTGCCGCCGCGCGATGCCCGATGTGAAAGATCTCGCGGCTCAACTCGAACGCGCGATGCAGGCCGCGCGCACGCTGCCGGTGCCCGATGCGGCCGCCGAGGCCGCGGCGCCCGCGCCCACCGTGCCGGCAGCCACCAAACGGCGCAAGCCGCGCCTGGCGGTGGTGAGCACGGCTCCGGTCAAGACGCCGATCAAGACGCCGCGCGCCACACCCGCGCGTGCGCGGCGCCGCGCCGCCTGATGAACCCAGCGATTGAGCCGAACCCGATGAGCACCGACGATGACGCCGGCGCATCGATTCGGCGCCCGGGCCTGGGCAAGCTGCTGCTCGAGGCGCGCGCGCCGTTCGAGTACGCGGCCAGCCTGATGGCCGCGCCGTGGCTGTTGAGCGCACCGCGCGGCGACGGTCACGCGGTCATCGTGTACCCGGGCCTGCTGGCCTCCGACACGAGCACGCGGCCGTTGCGCCGCCTGCTGAAGACGCTGGGCCACGATGCGCGCGGCTGGGGCCAGGGGCGCAACGACGGCGCGCGCAGCGGCATCTTGGACCAGGCGCTGCAGAACCTGCGCGACGTGCGCGCGGCCACCGGGCACACCGTGAGCCTGGTGGGTTGGAGCCTCGGCGGCTTGTACGCGCGCGAGCTCGCCAAGATGGCGCCCGAGGCGGTGCGCGCGGTGGTCACGCTCGGCAGCCCGTTCACCGGCCCGCGCGAGGCCAGCAACGCGCGGCGCACCTACGAGTGGCTGCAGCGCGGCCGCCCGCAATCAGCCCACCGGCATGAAGACTTGCGCACGCCGCCACCCGCCCCGACGACCTCGATCTACACCCGCACCGACGGCATCGTGGCCTGGCAATGCAGCTTGGAAACGCCGGGCCCGATGGCCGAGAACATCGAAGTGCATGCCAGCCATGTGGGGCTGGGCGTGAACCCGCTGGCGTTGTACGCGCTGGCCGACCGCCTCGCGCAGCCTGAAGGCGCATGGCGGCCGTTCGAACGCAGCGGCACACGGCGGCTGCTGTATCCCGACCCGCAGCGGGGCGCCTGAGCGCACAAGGGGCTTGCCACGCGTGCGCGCCTTGGTGCCCGACGACGAGGCAGCCACGATGCAGCACAACAGTGCGCAGCGCTGACGCGGGTCGCATCGGCGGCGACGAGATGCGTTTCGAATCGCCTGCTTTGTGAGCGCATGCAAGCGCGCCGGTTGCACCCACTGACACTCGCACTCGAAGCCCCGGTTACAGCGAAATAGTGCCGGATGCAGGGCCGTCGCTCGCGCCAAAGCTCGTAGCGTAGCGGCCCATCTTCCGGTGGTTCGAAAGGGGTGCCCTGTGGTTGCGGACTCTTCGTTCTGGATGATCGTGCCGGGCAACGCGGCGTTGTCTGTGCTGGTGTGGTTCGCGATTGCGATGCCGTTCCTGTACGCCGCGCGCAAGCCCGTGCACGAGCTGCTGCACGCGGTGGGCCTGCTGGCCGGCGGCCCGCTGCGGGCGAGCTCGCGCTGGCTGCTGAGCGC
>JBIODO010000531.1:0-2489 GCA_044445225.1 Burkholderiales bacterium | reverse complement strand
CAGCGCATGCTCGTGCACCACCATCTGCTCGGCAAAGGCCGACAGATTGGCGAACTGGTTCAGGTGCTTGCCGTTCCATGACAGGCGCCTGGCGACGCCCGGGGGCATCTTCACGTCCGGTGTTTGGCAGATGGAGGGGTGGCCGCTGGTGCAGAACTCGCAATGCCCGCAAAACACCGACAGGCAGCTGATCACATGGTCGCCGGGCTTGAGGTAACTCACGTCGTTGCCGACTGCCTCGACAACGCCCGCCGCCTCGTGGCCCAGCACCACGGGCAATGGATGCGGGTACAGCCCCTCTATGAAGTGGAGGTCGCTGTGGCACAGACCCGCCACCGCATTGCGCACCAGCACCTCGCGGCTGCCGGGCCTCTCGATGGTGACGTCTTCGATGCTCAGAGGCTGGTTCGGGGCATGCAGGACCGCGGCTTTGATGATGGTCTCCTCGGGATCGGGCAGGCACTGCTGCGCGATCGGACCTGCATGATTCCCGCTTGCCGCTGCGTTTTCACTAGCCGTAGTGGAGGGGGGCCTTGCGGCCCGCCGGATGTCGGGCGGCAACCCTCGCGCCGCTCACGGATCCGTGCGAACCCCCGCGACGTCGCGCATCCGTGCGACCGCCTCGTCGCGATGGTTGACGCCGAGCTTCTCGTAGATCTTCCTCAGGTGCCACTTGACCGTATGCGGCGTGACGCCGAGCACACGGGCGATCTTCTTGTTCGGCATCGCCTGGGCCAGGAGATTGAGCACTTCGAGTTCGCGCTCGCTGAGACGGCCGACGGCCGGCGACGCGAGCACGGCATCGGCGCCGACCGGGCCCAGCGCGCGGGTCCGCGCCGATGCCGCGAGCAGGCGTTTCGCGTAGAAGGCGATCACCGGATCGAGCGCGCTGTGCTCGAGCCCATCCTCGAGCATCGCGGGCAGGTCGGCCGATGCATCGAGCAGGCTGCGGGTCAGGCCGAAGCGATGGCCCGTACGCAAGGCCTCGACGAGCGCGGCTTGCGCGCGAGCGGCGTCGCCGCGTCCCCGCAATGCGACAGACAGCTGGACCTGCGCACCCGCGACGCTGCGCCATCGGCCCATCGACTCCAGCTGAAGGATCAACGACTTCAATCGCGTCGCCGCCTCGTCGAATTTCCTCCAGTACAGGTTCGTCTCGGCCTGCACGCGTTCCACGCAGCGGTGGACGTCGGCACCGACACCCGGACCGGCGTCGGCAAATCGCTCCCCCAGCGCAACGATGCGCGCGACGAGGGTCTGCGCCATCTCGATCTCGCCCAGTTGGACATGCCAGCGCAGGCGCGCGGCTAGCGCGTAGGCAAGCAGCCGTGGGAGATCCTGGCGGATGGCGTACTGCTCGAGCCTTTGCATGCGCGCAATCGCCTCTGAGCGCCTGCCGAGCAGCCATTGCGCGCCGGCCAGCGCGACCATGGCACGCAGCACCGTGTCCGGAGTGGAGATGCGCTCCAGCAGGTCGATGCGATCCTCCAGAAGAGCACACACGGCTTCGAGCTCGTTGAATTCGTACAGCACGCCGCCCAACAGACCGCTTGCCACACAGACGATGCCGATGTTCGGCGGGTCGGATTGTTCCGCTTCGCGCAGCGTCTCCCGCAGGACGGCTTCGGCCTCGCCCATGCGCCCCTCGAGCACAAATCGCAGGCCCATGAGGCCGCGGCCCACCAGGTGACGGCCCGAACCCGAGCCGTGTCGTGCGCCCTGTTCCAGCATGTCCTCGGCGCGGGCGTACTCGCCGCGGTACATGAACATCCATGCCAGCACATGGCTTCGCCCGACCAGTGCAAAGGCGTCGGCGTCGTCTGGGATGGCCAGCAGTTCCGGTTGGATCGCCTGCACCGCGTCCGTGTCGTCGCATTGCATGGCGAGGCACCCGCGCAGCAGCGAGACGCTGTAGCGCTGCCGCGGGCCGGCGGCGCCGAGATCGGAATCCATGCGCCGCAGACTCGCCCGCACCGCGTCGAGGTCGCACGCGTACATCTGCAGGTAGCCGGTCAGCAGCATCAACCTGAAGCTGGACTGCACACGCTCGAGCGGCAGACGGCGCATCAAGCCCGCCAGCCTGGAGAAGGCTCCGCGCGCAAACAGATCTTCAGCGCAGGCTTCCACCATGTCGGTCGCCGCCGTGGCCTCGCCCGCCTGCACGGCGTGGCGCACCGCCTCGTCGATGTAGCCGCGCGTGCTGAACCAGCGCCACGCGATGCCGTGCAGCGACCTCACCGCCTGCTCGCCGAGCCCGGCCGCACGCGCCTGGAGAACCTCCCGCAGCAGTGGATGAATCCGGTACCAGGTTTCGAGATCATGGCCGCTGACCTGGCTGATGAACAGGTTGTCGCGGTCGAGGCGCACGAGATGGGTCGTCATCCGGGCCAGGGCCTGCGGCTCGCCGATCAGCGTCGCGCACAGTGACGCGCAGAAGCGATTGCAAATCGCGACGCGCGTCAGCAGGTTCAGGTCGTCGGGCGCTAGAT
>JBIODO010000530.1:0-2499 GCA_044445225.1 Burkholderiales bacterium | reverse complement strand
GCGACCTGCTGGCCCCATGCTTTGGCGCGCGGGGCGCGCGCGGCCTGGTGATCGAGGCCGGCGTGCGCGACATCAGGGTGCTCACCGAGATGGGCTTTCCGGTGTGGAGCAAGGCGGTCAGTGCCAAGGGCACCGTGAAGTCCACGCTCGGTTCGGTGAACATCGCGCTGGTGTGCGCGGGGGCGCTGGTGCAGCCGGGGGATGCCATCGTTGCCGACGACGACGGCGTGGTGGTCGTGCCGGCCGCCATGGTGGCCAAGACGGCCGATGCGGCCGCCGCGCGCGAAGCCAACGAGGGCGACAAACGCGCCAAGCTCGCCGCCGGTGTGCTCGGCCTGGACATGTACAAGATGCGCGAGCCGCTCGAGAAGGCCGGGCTCAAGTACATCGATTGAGCGCTCAAGCGATGCAAGTGGCGTTGATCGGCTACGGCGAGGTCGGCCGCATCCTGGCGGAAGACCTGCGGGCGCGCGGCACCGCGGTGGCGGCGTTCGACATCGAGCTCGCTGCCGGCTCGCCCACTGCGCAAGCGATGCGCCGGCACGCGCTCCAATGCAAGGTGACGTTGGCGGGCTCGAGCGCGGAGGCCGTTCGCGGCGCGAGCCTCGTCGTCTCGGCGGTCACTGCGAATCAGGCTCTGGCGGTGGCGCAGTCCTGCGCGCCGGGCCTGACGCGTGGCACGTTCTTTCTCGATTTCAATTCGGCATCGCCAGGCACCAAGATTCGTGCCGCCGACAGCGTCAACGCCGCGGGCGGGCGCTATGTCGAGGGTGCCGTGATGACCGCACTGCCTGCGCACCGCATCAAGGTGCCGCTGCTGCTGGGCGGCCCTGACGCGGCCGCGTTGCTGCCGCTGCTCAACGACCTTGGGTTCGCGGCGAAGGTGTCGAGCCAGCGGTTGGGCGTGGCATCGGCCACCAAGATGTGCCGCAGCGTGATGATCAAGGGCCTCGAGGCGATGGTGATCGAGGCGTTCACCACTGCGCGCCACCACGGCGTCGAAGATGCTGTGATCGCCTCGCTGAACGAAACCTTTCCTGCCATCGACTGGAACAAGCAGGGCGCCTATTTCTTCCAGCGCGTGATCGAGCATGGCCGCAGGCGCAGTGAGGAATTGCGTGAGGTCGCGCTCACCGTGCGCGAAGCGGGCCTCGAGCCCTGGAGTGCGGCCGGCACCGCCGAGCGCCAAGCGTGGATGGCCGACCTCGCCGACGCGGGGCTGTTCGGGCCCGAAGGTGGGGCCGGATTCGCGCGCAGTGCCGACTGGCGCATCGAGGCCGATCGCATCCTGGCGCAGCTGAAGAAAAAGGAATCCTGAATTGGCGTTCGCAAAAACTCCGGGCTGGCTCGACTGGTATGCCAATCCGAGCAAGCCGCGCTTTCAGCTGCCACCGGGCAGCGTGGACGCGCATTGCCACGTGTTCGGTCCGGGCGAGCAGTTTCCGTTCGCGCCGGAGCGCAAGTACACGCCGTGCGATGCCAGCAAGCAGCAGCTGTTCGCGCTGCGCGAACAGCTCGGCTTCGCGCGCAACGGGATCGTGCAGGCCACCTGCCACGGCGCCGACAACCGGGCGATGGCCGACGCCTGCCGAGCCTCCAACGGCAAGGCGCGCGGCGTGGCCACCGTGCGCCGCAGCGTCAGCGACCGCGAGCTGCAAGACCTGCATGCGTCGGGTGTGCGCGGCGTGCGCTTCAACTTCGTCAAGCGATTGGTCGACTTCACGCCCAAAGACGAGCTGCTGGAGATCGCCGGCCGCATCAACGCATTGGGCTGGCACGTGGTCATCTACTTCGAGGCGCAAGACCTGCCCGAGCTGTGGGATTTCTTCACCGCGTTGCCGACCACCGTGGTGGTGGATCACATGGGGCGGCCCGATGTCGCCAAGCCGCTCGACGGCCCCGAGTTCTCGCTGTTTCTTCAATTCATGCGCGAGCACCCCAACGTGTGGAGCAAGGTGAGCTGTCCCGAGCGGCTGTCGGTCAGCGGCCCCAAGGCGCTGAACGGCGAGCGAGCGGCCTACCGCGACGTGGTGCCGTTCGCGCGCCGCGTGGTGGAGTCGTTTACCGATCGCGTGCTGTGGGGCACCGACTGGCCGCATCCGAATCTGAAAGACCACATGCCAGACGACGGCCTGCTGGTCGACTTCATCCCGCACATCGCCACCACCACCGAGCTGCAGCGCAAGCTGCTGGTGGACAACCCGATGCGGCTGTACTGGCACGAAGAGGGCATGCTGTAGCGCCCCACTGAACAACGAACCCCTCATCGAAATCTCATGCGAGCCCTTGCGCTGCCCATCCTGACCATCGTCTTGGCTTTGAGTGCCTGCTCCAACCCTGGCGCGCTGCGGGCGGGCGGCGACGCGGCCGCGGGCTGCGCGACGCTGTCTGCACCATTCGACGCCTCGAAGATCGGCCTGCCCAGTGGCGGCGCCACCATCGAGGCGGCCACGCTGATGGCACCCAGCGCGCTCGCGGTAGCCGAGCGTGGCCGCATCG
>JBIODO010000529.1:0-2505 GCA_044445225.1 Burkholderiales bacterium | reverse complement strand
GTTCCTGGCTTCTCTGACCGCTGTCGTTTAGTCCGGCTGTGCGCTCACTCCCGCGGCGGGTGCTCGCGGTGGCGGGGGCGGCGGCGGTGGCGCTCGCGCCGGCGGTGGCGGTGGCGCCGGGGCTGGCGCTGGTGCGAGACAGACCGCGCAACCCAACAACAGCAAGGCCGATGCGCGCACCAACGATGTCCGCAGCACCAGCGTCAACAACGTCAACGTCAACAACAGCGTCAACGTCAACAAGAACGTCAATGTCAACGTCGATGTCGATCAGCGCGGCGGCTGGGATCATCCGGTCGCCGGTGCGATGGTCGTTGGCGGGGCGATGGCCGTGACTGCAGCGGCCATTGGCTCGATGGTGACCGCTGTGCCGACGGGGTGCGTCCCGATCAACTACGGCGGCATGATCTATCAGCAGTGCGGCAGCACGTGGTATCAGCCTCAGGGATCGCAGTTCGTCGTGGTCAATCCACCGTACTGACCTCAAGCGTTCCGCTCGGTCGCATCGCCCAGCCGCAGGAGTACGCTTCGTTCACGTCTGCCCGCCGGGTGCGCCGACGCTGGAAGTGAAGAAATACCCATTGCAAGTCGTGGCCGGCATGGTGATGCTGGCGTCTGACGAACAGTCACCAAACGACCATCCGACCCTCTCGGAAAGGACATCCCATGAACGGACAAATGATGCAGCAGCCGCTGCTGATCTCGGCCCTGCTGACCCACGCCGAGCGGCATCACGGTGAGCAGCAGGTGGTGTCGCGGCGCGTCGAGGGCGACATCCACCGCACCACCTACCGCGAATTGGCTGCGCGCTCGCGCCGCATGGCCAATGCCATCGCCGCGCTGGGCGTCAAGTTCGGCGACCGCGTCGCCACGCTGGCCTGGAACGGCTACCGGCACATGGAGCTGTACTACGCGGTGTCGGGCTCGGGCGCGGTGCTGCACACGCTGAACCCGCGACTGCACCCCGACCAGGTGGTCTGGATCGCCGACCATGCCGAAGACCAGGTGCTGTTCTTCGACCTCACCTTCTTGCCGCTGATCGAGGCCATCGCCTCGCGCGTGAAGACGATCAAGAAGTTCGTCGCGATGACCGACCGCGCGCACATGCCGGCATCGAGCAAGGTGTCGGGTCTGCTGTGCTACGAGGAGTTGGTCGAAGACGCCAGCGGCACCTTCACGTGGCCCGGCTTCGACGAGAACAGCGCCAGCTCGCTGTGCTACACGTCGGGCACCACCGGCAACCCCAAGGGCGCGCTGTACAGCCACCGCTCGACCATGCTGCACACCTTCGCCGCGGCGTTGCCCGACTCGCTCAACTGCTCGGCGCGCGACACCATCCTGCCGGTGGTGCCGATGTTCCACGTCAACGCCTGGGGCCTGCCCTATGCGGCGTGCATGGTCGGCGCCAAGCTCGTGTTCCCGGGGCCGCATCTCGACGGCAAGAGCCTGCACGACTTGTTCGAAAGCGAAGGCGTCACCGTCTCGGCCGGCGTGCCCACGGTCTGGCAGGGCCTGCTGGCCCACGTGGAAGCCAACGACCTGAAGTTCAGCACCATGCGCCGCACGATCATCGGCGGCTCGGCGTGCCCGCCGGCGATGATGCGCACCTTCCAAGAGCGCTACGACGTGCAGGTGCTGCACGCCTGGGGCATGACCGAGATGAGCCCGCTCGGCACGGTGTGCACCTTGAAGCCCAAGCACATGAAGCTCAGCTCCGAGCAGCGCATGGCGGTACAGGCCAAACAAGGGCGCGCGGTGTTCGGCGTCGACATGAAGATCGTCGGCGAAGACGGCCAGGAGCTGCCGTGCGACGGCAAGGCCGCGGGCGAGCTGATGGTGCGCGGGCCGTGGATCATCGCCAACTACTACAAGGGCGAGGGCGGCAACCCGCTGGTCAACGGCTGGTTCCCCACCGGCGACGTGAGCAACATCGACGCCGACGGCTACATGCAGATCACCGACCGCAGCAAGGACGTCATCAAGTCCGGCGGCGAGTGGATCGGCTCGATCGACCTCGAGAACGTCGCGATGGCGCACCCCGCGGTGGCGATGGCCGCCTGCATCGGCGCCAAGCATCCGAAGTGGGACGAGCGGCCGTTGCTGGTGGTGGTCAAGAAGCCCGGCGCCCAGCTGACGCGCGAAGAGCTGATCAAGTTCTACGAGGGCAAGATCGCCAAGTGGTGGACGCCCGACGACGTGGTGTTCGTCGATGCGATCCCGCTCGGTGCCACCGGCAAGATGCAGAAGAACAAGCTGCGCGAGCAGTTCGCCAGCTACAAGCTGCCGACGGCCTGAGCGACGAAAAGGATCGCCGGCCGTGACCGCACTCTCTGCCAGCGCGACAGTGGCGCAGGCCCGCACGCTGTTTCCCGGCGTGATGGCGTGCGCGGTCGTTGCTGCGGCAGCGACCTTTCTCGCCGACCACTACAGCGCGCCGCTGATGCTGTTCGCGCTGCTGCTGGGCATGGCGATGAACTTCCTGTCGGGCGAGGGGCCCTGCGCCGC
>JBIODO010000528.1:0-2514 GCA_044445225.1 Burkholderiales bacterium | reverse complement strand
TGCGCGAGAGCAAGCGCTGCGCGCCAGCCAGGCCAAGAGCGAGTTCCTCACCCACATGAGCCACGCCATCCGCACGCCGTTCCACGGCATGCTGGGCATGCTGGCGTTGCTGCGCGAGTCCCGGCTCGACGCGCGCCAGCACGAGCTGCTGCGCACCGCGGTCGATTCGGCCGACCACCTGCTGGGCCTGCTCAACGACATCGTCGACCTGTCCAAGCTCGAGGCCGGCACGCTGACGCTCGACGTGCACGACATCGAGCTCGAGTCGCTGCTGCGCGAAGTCGAGCGGCCGATGCGGGCGGGCGCCGCGGCCAAGGCGCTGCAGCTGACGGTCGAGATCGATCCGGCGCTGCCGCGGCGCGTGCGGCTCGATGGCACGCGGCTGCGCCAAGTGCTGACCAACCTCATGGCCAACGCGATCCGCTTCACGCAGCGGGGCAGCGTCGCGCTGGCGTGTCGCCTGGTGCCGGCGGCAGCCGGCGCCGAGCCCGGCCTGGTGCTTATGGTCAGCGACACCGGCGTGGGCATGAGCGCCGACACGGTGATGCGGCTGTTCGAGCGCAGCCACCTGCCCGAGCGCGGGTCCACGCACGACCCGATGCGCCAGGGCACGGGGCTGGGTCTGGAGGTCGCCTATCGCCTGGTGCGACTGATGGACGGCGACATCACCGTGGACAGCGCGCCGGGCCAGGGCAGCGTGTTCCGCGTCGCACTGCCGCTGCGCGCGCTGCCCGAGTCGGCGGCCCGCGAAGCGCAGCTCGCAGGTGCGTCCCAGCCGACGCCGGCGCGTGCGCGGCACGTGCTGGTGGCCGAGGACAACGCGGTCAACCGTTTGTTCCTGGCGGCGCTGCTCGACCGCATGGGCCACAGCGCCCACTTCGTCGAAAACGGGCTCGAGGCGCTGCAGGCGGTGCAGGAGCACCGCTTCGACATCGTGCTGATGGACGTGCACATGCCGGTCATGGATGGCATCGCCGCCACCGAGGCGATCCGCCAACTCGACGCTCAAGCGGCCGCACTGCCGATCGTGGCGCTCACCGCGGACGCGTACGCCGACACGCGCACGCGCTGTCTGTCGGCGGGCATGGATGACGTGCTCGTCAAACCCCTGGGATTGCCCGAACTCGAGGCGTTGTTCCGGCACCGCTTCGGCAACAGCGCGCCGCGGTCCGACGACGCGCGCGCCGGTCAGAGCATCGGCGCGGGCATGACGCTGCTCGACCCGCAGGTGCTGGCACGGCTGGTCGAGCTGATGCCGCGCAGCGAGGCCGCTCGCTTGTACGACTCGCTGCTCACGCAGGCCGGTGACGCCACCGAGCGCATGCGCCGCGCGTTGCGCGAAGCCGACACCGACGAGCTGCGCCGTGTCTCGCACGGCCTGAAGGGCGCGGCGCTGAACCTGGGTCTGCACGCGCTGGCCGAGGCCGCTGGTCGCTTGAGCGCAAGTGCGACCTCCACCAGTGCCGGCCAGCTCGCGCTGGCGCTGCAGCGCTTCGACGAGACGCTGGTGGCCACGCGCGCGCTGTGTGCCACCGAGCCTGAGTTGTTGACCACCCCCTAAGCGGCCAAGCGGCCGCTGGCCTCCACAGGGGACAACACCAGCAGACCGGCAAAGCCGGATCCGCGCGTTCGCTTGGGAAGACCGCCTCGCGCACGCCAGGAACGTATTGCGTGCTAGACAACCACCGGCTCCGGCTCGAGCCGGATGCCGAAGCGGCCATACACGCTCTCCTGGATCGCGCGCGCCAGCATCAGCACCTCGGCGCCGCTGGCGCCGCCGCGATTGACCAGCACCAGCGCCTGCCGGTCGTAGACCGCCGCGCGGCCGATCGACTTGCCCTTCCAGCCGCAGGCGTCGATCAACCAGCCGGCCGCGAGCTTGAAGCTGCCATCGGCCAGCGGGTAATGCACGATGTGCGGGTCGCGCGCGATGATGTCGCGGCACTGTTCGGCGCTGACCACCGGGTTCTTGAAGAAGCTGCCGACGTTGCCGATCTCACGCGGGTCGGGCAGCTTGCCGCGGCGGATCGTGCACACCCAGTCGAACACCTGCTGCGCAGTCGGTTCGCGGATGCCGGTGTCGTGCAGCTTGCGCTCGAGGTCGAGGTAGCCGAGCACCGGAGTCCAGCGCTTGGGCAAGCGCATGCGCAATCGGGTGATCACGCTCTTGCCCGCGAGGCCCGCGAAACCGCCGTGCTTGAACACGCTGTCGCGATAGCCGAAGCGGCAGGCCGCTGCATCGAGCGTGACGCTGCGGCCGGTGACGAGGTCGACCGCGTCGAGCGAGTGGAAACGCTCCTGCAGTTCGACGCCATAAGCGCCGATGTTCTGCACCGGCGCGGCGCCGACCGTGCCGGGGATCAGCGCCAGGTTCTCCAGCCCCGGCCAACCCTGCTGCAGCGTCCACTGCACGACGTCGTGCCAGGTCTCGCCGGCACCCGCTTCGACGATGAATGCATCACCCTCCTCGTGCGCCAGGCGCCGCCCCAGGACCTCCACTTTGACCACCACCGC
>JBIODO010000527.1:0-2517 GCA_044445225.1 Burkholderiales bacterium | reverse complement strand
TGGTTTGAGTGTGCATTGCGCCCAAGCGCCGCAGCGGTCAATTGTCAATGCGATGAAGCGGAGCGCCAGCGCGTCCATTGCCGCAGCGCCGCGCGCTTGAGCACGCGCCCGGCCCGCCAAGCCCACGACGCCCGCACGCGCGTGATCACCGAGTCCTTCCACGCCACCCAGCGTGCATAGATCACCTCGAACCAGTTGATGCGCATCAGCGCCGGCCGCGTCAGCGCAAACAAGCGCGCGACGATCGCGGTGCCGACCACCTTGGCCACCACGATCACCACCACGCCCAGAGTGCCGTGACCCCAGCCGATCAGCCACAACGCGGCCAACTTCACCGGCACCAGCAGCAGCGAAGGCAAGCCCAACACGATCAGCGCGGCCCACGGCGGCAGCCGGACGATCACCGCCTCCACCTGGCGCACCGGCGGCCAACGTCCGATGCGCGCCATCAGGCGCTGCAGCGGCTCCCAACCCCACTCCTCGAACAGCACGATCAGCGCCACCAGCGCGCCGAGAGAGCGCTTGAGCGCGGTGATCAAGCCCTTCATACCCCGCGTGCGCGGTCGGCCTCGAATTGCACGCGCCAGGAGACGAAGCGCTGCTGCTCGATCGCCTCGCGCATCTCGCGCATCAGGTTCAGGTAGTAGTGCAGGTTGTGGATGCTCGCGAGCATCGGCGCCAACATCTCGCCACAGCGATCGAGGTGGTGCAGGTAGGCGCGGCTGAACTGACCGCAGGCGTGGCAGGCGCAGGTCTCGTCGATCGGGCGCGGGTCGTCCTTGTAGCGCGCGTTGCGCAGCCGCAGGTCGCCGAAGCGGGTGAACAAGTGGCCGTTGCGTGCATTGCGCGTGGGCATCACGCAGTCGAACAGGTCCACACCGTGCGCGACGCCGTCGACGAGGTCTTCTGGCGTGCCCACGCCCATCAGGTAGCGCGGCTTGTGCGGCGGCAGCCGTTGCGGCGTGTGCGCGACGATGCGGCGCATGTCGTCTTTCGGCTCGCCGACGCTGACGCCGCCGATCGCGTAGCCGGGCAGGTCCAGGTCGGCCAGTTGCGCCAGCGATTGCTCGCGCAGGCCCTCGAACATGCCGCCTTGCACGATGCCGAACAGCGCGTTGGGGTTGCCCAGGCGCTCGAACTCGGCGATGCAGCGCCGCGCCCAGCGCAGCGACAATGCCATCGACGCGTGCGCGTCGTCTTCGCTGGTGATGCGGCCATTCGTTTCGTACGGCGTGCACTCGTCGAACTGCATCACGATGTCGCTGTCCAGCACCGACTGGATCTGCATGCTGACCTCGGGGGTCAGGAACAGACGATCGCCGTTCACCGGCGAGGCGAAGCGCACGCCCTCCTCGCTGATGGTGCGCATCGCGCCGAGCGACCACACCTGAAAACCACCCGAGTCGGTGAGGATCGGATGCGGCCAGCCTTCGAAGCGGTGCAACCCTTCGAAAGCGCGGATCACCTCGAGACCGGGCCGCAGCCACAGGTGGAAGGTGTTGCCGAGGATGACCTGCGCGCCCATCTGCGTCAGCGCCGCCGGCAACACGCCTTTGACGCTGCCGTAGGTGCCCACCGGCATGAACTGCGGCGTGTCCACCTCGCCATGACGCAGCCGCAGCCGCGCACGGCGGGCCAGGCCATCGGTGGCCAGCAGCTGGAACTCGAGCATGGGCGGATTGTCGTCGCGCTACCGGCCGCAGCCCCGCGTCCCGGGGCGTGTCAGCTGCGCGCGAGCAGCATCGCGTCGCCGTAGCTGAAGAACCTGTAGCGCGCCTCCACCGCGTGACGGTACAGCGCCATCGTGTGCTCGTAGCCGGCGAAGGCGCACGCGAGCATCAGCAGCGTGCTCCTGGGCAAGTGGAAGTTGGTGATCAGCCGGTCCACCACCCGAAACTGAAAACCCGGTGTGATGAACAACTCGGTCTCGCTTGCGCCGCTGGCCAGCGCGTCAGGCGCGGCCGCGGCCAACGCCGCTGATTCCAGCGCCCGCAACGTGGTGGTCCCGGCCGCGACGACGGCCGCGCCGCGCCGGCGCGCCGCGCTGATCGCCGCGGCGGTGTCGGCCGGCACCTCGTAGCGCTCGCTGTGCATGCGGTGCTCGGCCAGGTTGTCGCTGCGCACCGGCTGGAATGTGCCGGCGCCCACGTGCAGCGTGACGGTCGCGGTGTGCACGCCGCGGCGCGACAGCGCGCCGAGCACGCCGGCATCGAAGTGCAGCGACGCGGTCGGCGCGGCCACGGCACCCAGGCGCCGGGCGAAGACGCTTTGATAACGCTCCTGGTCATCCGCGCCGTCACGATGGGTGATGTACGGTGGCAGCGGCACATGGCCGTGGCGCTCGAGCAGCGTCAACGGATCGTCGGGCCAGCGCATATGAAACATCGAGCCGTCGGCACCGACGCGGCCCAGCACCTCGGCATCGAACGCGTCGGCAAACCGGATCGTCGTGCCGGCGCGCGGCGCCTTGCTGACGCGCAGTTGGGCGATCACTTCGTTGCCCGTCAGCACCCGCTC
>JBIODO010000526.1:0-2537 GCA_044445225.1 Burkholderiales bacterium | reverse complement strand
GTCGCTGCGCTCGCGCAGCGCGGGCACGCGCAGCGTCAGGCCGTTGAGGCGGTAGCACAGGTCTTCGCGCAAGCGCCCGGCCTCGACCAGCGCGCGCAGCGGTTCGCGGCTGGCGCACACCAGGCGCAGCGACGGCGCCGCAGCGCCCGCCGGCGAGGCCGCCTCGTCGGCGCGCGCATCGAGCAGTCGCAGCAGGCGCTGCTGGCAGGCCGGCGGCAAGTCGCCGATCTCATCGAGGTACAACGTGCCGGCGCCCTCGTCGCCGAGCGCGCCGTCGAACAGCACCGACTCGATCGTGCCGGGTTGCAACCCCGCGCACGACATCGCCACGAACGGACGGCCGGGCCGCACGCTGTGGTGCGCCGCGCGCGCCAGCCATTCCTTGCCTGAGCCCGTCTCGCCGATCAGCACGCTCGGGATGTGGTGCTCGAGCGCACGGCACAAGCGCTCGACCACCGCCGCGGCGTGCGCGTCTTGCGGCAACGGCGCCGGCCCGGAGTGAGGCGCGTCGGATGCGGCTTGCACCGCCTGCACCGCGGCCTGCGTCGCCGCGATCGCGCGCAACGCGGGCGACACCACCGCAGCCCCCGGCACCTGCGCGGCCACCGCTTCGGCCAGGCTGCTCCACACCGGCCAGTCGAAGCGCGCGTGCAGGTGGTAGTGGCGGCCCTGCGCGGTGCGCACCGGCAGCGGTGTGGCCAGCGGCGAGCGAAAGCGGTCAACCAGCGCACCCACGCTGGTGTCGAACAATGATTCCAGCGACTGCATGCGCAGCGTCGCGCCGCTCATGCCCAGTTGCTCCAGCGCGCTGCGGTTGGCGCCGACGATGCGCCCGTCGGGCCGCACCGCGACGATGCCCTCCATCAGCGTGCCGATGAAATCGACGCGGCTGTGAAAGTGCAGCCGCATCACGTTGCGCAGGTCATCGGTGAGCCAGTGGTTCTCGATCATGCGCGCCGACATCTTGACCAGCGCCATCGTGTGCTGGTGGTAGCTGCGCTGGTCGCCCGAGACGTCGAGCACGCCGAGGATGTTGCCGCGCGGGTCGAGGATCGGTGCCGCCGAGCAGGTGAGAAAGTGATTGGCGTGGAAGAAGTGCTCGTCGGCGTGCACGAGCGTGGGCAGTTCGGTGATCAGCGCGGTGCCCACCGCGTTGGTGCCCTTGCTGGATTCCGACCACACCGCGCCGGGGAACACCGCGACCTTGGTGGCACGGGTCAGAAAGTCGTCGTCGCCCATCACGTGCACGATGGTGCCGGTGGCGTCGGTCAGCACCACCATGCTGTGGGTGTTGACGATCTGGTCGTACAGCAGCTCCATCACCGGTGCGGCGTGCTGCAGCAGCCGCAGGTTGCGCGAACGCGCGATCTCGAGGTCGGCGCGGCCGAGCAGCCCGAGGTCGGGCCGCTCGATGCGCGACAGGCCGAGCGCTGCGCAGCGCTCGTGCGAGCGGTTGATGGCGTCGATGTGGTCGGCGGCGAGGTTCAGCGCGCCGGCGATCGGGCGCGCGTAACCATCGTCGCGTCGTGCGCTGCGGCTGCGGCCGGCGATGCCGGTCGACGGGCTTGCCATGGGTGTCTCCTGCGCGTCACCTGGGCGCGGACGGGCGCTCTGTTCAGGCCGTCGATTGTGGCGCGGACGCACGACCCGCGCCGCATGGGCCCAAGCAAAGAGCGACTTCGCTGCGTGTCCCAAACTGAAACAACCAGGGTGTGCCGCGGCGGCGCCGTTGCCAAGGAGCCTCGAAGGCGAATCCCGGCGGCGCTGTCAACCCCCGGGATATCCCAGGGCGGTGTGCAGCGCCCGACGCGCATACGATCGCTGCACGAACGGGTCTGCGCGGCTGTGTGGCATGCGAGAGGACCCGCTACGCGAAACGATCGCACGAGGAGACCACGTTGAAGATCAGCCATCATGTGTTGGGCGCGATGCTCGCGCTTGTGTTCTGCGGCGCACAGGCGCAGAACGATGAAGCCCTGAAGAACGACGGCAAGTCGACCAGCGACGTGCTGACTTACGGCATGGGCTACAACAACCAGCGCTACAGCCCGCTGACGCAGGTCAACACCAAGAGCGTCGGCAAGCTGGTGCCGGTATGGGCCTACAGCCTGAACAACACGCAGAGCCACGAATCGCAGCCGATCGTGTACCAGGGCATCATGTACGTCACCACCCACGATGCCACGGTGGCGATCAATGCGGAGACCGGCAAGCAGCTTTGGAGGACCGCGGTCGAGCTGCCGCAGGACGTGTTCAAGTACGCCTGCTGCGGCATCCTCAACCGCGGCGCTGCCATCTACAACGGCAAGGTGTACCGCACCACGCTCGACGCGCAAGTGATCGCGCTCGATGCCCAGACCGGCAAGCAGCTGTGGAAGAGCAAGGCCGCCGACTACCAAGACGGCCAGGCGCAGACCGGCGCGCCGCTGGTGGTGGGCGGTGTCGTGATGACCGGCATCGCCGGCGGCGAATACGGCACGCGCGGCTTCATCGACGGCTGGGACGCCAACGACGGCCACAAACTGTGGCGTCTGTAC
>JBIODO010000525.1:0-2537 GCA_044445225.1 Burkholderiales bacterium | reverse complement strand
TCGCGCCGCCTGCGGCGTGGCGAACGCAGCAACACGTTGTTGTGGTTGCGCCATCGCGGCGAGGTGCTGCTCGTGCGCAGGCCCGAGCGCGGCGTGTGGGCGGGCCTGTGGAGCCTGCCCGAGTTCAGCGACCTCGACAGCGCGTTGTCCGCGGTGGCGCCGTGGCGCGGCCGGGGCAATGCGCTGCCGGTGATTCGCCATGTGCTGACGCACTTCGACTGGCACTTGCAGCCGCTGCGCTGGGAGCTGCCGTCGCGCATGGCCGGCGCCGCGCGCGAGGCCGTCGCCAGCGGCCTCGCAGGGCGCTGGGTCAGCCAGACCGACGCGCTGCGCATGAGCCTGCCCGCGCCGGTGCGTCAGCTGTTGAGCGGGCCAGTGCGTGCCTGACGCGCCGGCCGTCGCAGCATCAGGTTGACACGACGCCCTTGCCACGCAGGTATTCGTCGACCAGGCGCAGTCGCACCTGCGGATCCTCCAGCGCCATCAGCTTTTGTTTGGCCGCCAGCGAAATCGGCAGCAGCTCGCACCAGCGGTTGGCGACCCACCCGGCGTCGTCGAAGCGGTAGGGCTTGAGAAACGGCGAACCACCCTTGCGCTCCAGCGCGCCGATGGCGTTGGCCAGCGCGCGCACGGTGGCCACCATCGCTTCGGGTGGCGCCACCACCGCGTCGTCGTCGATCAGCCAGGCGCGTGCGGTCCACAGACCGTCGGGTTGTTGCACGGGCTCGTCGATCTCGAAGCGCTGGGTGCCCAGACAGCGCACGCGCAGCACACCGGCCTGCTCGGCGTCGACCTCCTCGAGGCGCGCCAACACGCCGGTGGTCTCCAGCAGCACCGCATCGTCGCTGGCGCCGCGTACCTCGGAGCCCTGGCGCAGACAAATGGCACCGAACGGCTGCTGCTCGCGCAGGCAGCGGCTCACCAGATCGAGGTAGCGCGCCTCGAACACGCGCAAGGTCAGCTGCGCTCCCGGAAACAGCACGCTTTGCAGGGGGAACAGCGGCAGATCGGCCAGGCTGTGCGGATCGGACTTGGGGTCGTTCAATCGCTTGCGTCCAGTTCGCGATGCCGCACCAGAGCGGCACCGAAGTCGGCGAAACGCCTTGCCAGCTGCTCGACGATGTACACCGAGCGGTGCTGGCCGCCAGTGCAGCCGATGGCCACCGTGAGGTAGCTGCGCTGGTCGGCCTCGAAGCTCGGCAGCCAGCGGCGCAGGAACGCCTCGATCTGCACCAGCATCTCCTCGCTCTCGGGCTGCGCGCGCAGGTAGTCGGCCACCGGCGCGTCCGAGCCAGTGAGCGCGCGCAACTCGCGGATGTAGTACGGGTTGGGCAACACGCGCACATCGAACACGAAGTCGGCGTCCAGCGGAACGCCGAACTTGAAGGCGAAGGACTCGAACACCAGCGTCAGCGCGGCGTGGCGCGCCTGCACGAGCCGGCGCACCCAGCCGCGCAGGTCGGCCGGGCGCAGCTGGCTGGTGTCGATCACCGTGGACACCTCGCGCAACTCGCCGAGCAGCAGGCGTTCCAGTTCGATCGCTTCGACCAGCGCGGTCTGGTTGTCGCTGGCTGCCGGGTTGGCCAGCGGATGCGGGCGCCGCGTTTCCGAGAAACGGCGCACCAGCGCATCGGTGGTGGCATCGAGGAACACCGATCGCATCAGGATGCCCTCGCCGCGCATCTCGTCCATCAACGGCACCAGCGCGGGCAACGAGCGCGCTGCGCGCACGTCGACCGCCACCGCCACGCGATGGGTGTCGCGCGCGTGTTCGAGGCGCACGAATTCGCGCAGCAGCTCCGGGGGCAGGTTGTCGACGCAAAAGTAGCCGGCGTCTTCCAGCGCGTGCAGCGCCACCGACTTGCCCGAGCCCGAGATGCCGGTGACCAGCACCACCTCGCGCGTCGGCTGCGGGGCCGGCGACGGCGCGTTCATGTGCGTGATCGACGCTTGGCCGCGCGTGCCCGGCCGGCCGGCGCGGCAGCACCTTGCAGCAGCGCCTGCGCGTGGGCCGTGCCCGACAGGCGCTCGCCGCCCAGCATGCGCGCGATCTCGGCGACACGGGCTTCGCCGCTGACGCGCTGCAGATCGCTGTGCGCACGGCCCGCCGCCTGGCTCTTGCGCACCACCCAGTGCTGATCGCCGCAGGCCGCCACTTGGGCAAGGTGGGTCACGGCCAGCACCTGCGCCGACTGCCCGAGCTGCTTCATCAACGCGCCGACCACGTCGCCCACCGTGCCGCCGATGCCGGCGTCGATTTCGTCGAAGATCAGCGTCACCGTGCCCCCGGCCTCGATGTCGCCCCTCAGCTCCGGGCGCGCGCGCGACGTGGTGACCGCGATGGCCAGCGCCAGGCGCGACAGCTCGCCTCCCGAGGCCACCTTGGCCAGCGCGCGCGGCGTGGCCCCTGCGTGCCCCGCGACCTGGAACTCGACATTCTCGAGGCCGAAGCTCTGCGGCTGCTCTTGCGGCAACAGCGCCACCTCGAAGCGGCCGCCGGCCATGCCCAGCCCCTGCATGGCCTGCGTCACCGCGAG
>JBIODO010000524.1:0-2541 GCA_044445225.1 Burkholderiales bacterium | reverse complement strand
GTGACCTGCACCGTGAAAACTGCGGTCCATTCGCCTGCGCGAGCGTCCTGCGGCCGCCTGGGCGGGCCAATGTCGTCAAAGCAGCACGGACCGAAAGTACGCCACGGCCCGATCGAGCCTCTCGTCGAACGTCACGTTCGGCATCCAGCCATCGAGTCGTGGCCGCGCTCGAGCAGCCGCTCGCACAGGTGCGAGCCCTAGAACCCGGCACCGCCGGTCACCAGTATTCGCTTCACGGAGTTGCTCGCTTCGGTGCTGACGGGGCGCAGGTTGCTGGCCGCTGCGGTCCGGCGTTTTCCCATCGATCACGCGCACGGCGCCCGAACGCAGTTGCCGGCGATCGACGGCTGAGTCGTTAACATCGGCCCAAATCGAAAGCCCTCGGATGAGCGAACCCACAAAACCAACAGCGGCCAGCGGCCTCCCGGTCGAAGAGAACCAGCTGGTCGAGGAGCGCCGCCAGAAGCTGGCGCAACAGCGTGCGCTGGGGCCAGCATTCCCCAACGACTTCAAGCCCCGCCACCACGCCGCCGACCTGCAGCAGCGCTACGCCGACGTGCCGAGCGAGGAGTTGGAGTCGCAGGCAATCGCTGTGTCGGTGGCTGGCCGCATGATGCTGAAACGGGTGATGGGCAAGGCCAGCTTCGCCACGCTACAAGACGGCTCGTTCGGCAAGACCGGGGGTCGCATCCAGCTGCGCATCGCCACCGACCTGGTGGGCGATGACACCTATGCCGCGTTCAAGCACTGGGACTTGGGCGACATCGTCGGCTGCGAAGGCACCCTGATGCGCACCAAGACCGGCGAGCTCACGGTCAAGGCCACGTCGATCCGCCTGCTCACCAAGAACCTGCGGCCGCTGCCCGACAAGTTCCACGGCATGGCCGACCAGGAGCAGAAATACCGCCAGCGTTACGCCGACCTGATCACCGACGAGCAGGCGCGGGCGCGCTTCGTGGCGCGCAGCAAGTGCGTGTCGTCGATCCGTAACTTCATGGTCGAGCACGGTTTTCTCGAGGTCGAGACGCCGATGCTGCACCCGATCCCGGGCGGCGCCAACGCCAAGCCGTTCGTCACCCACCACAACGCGCTGGATCAACAAATGTTCCTGCGCATCGCGCCCGAGCTGTACCTCAAGCGCCTGCTGGTGGGCGGCTTCGAGCGCGTGTTCGAGATCAACCGCAACTTCCGCAACGAAGGCATCTCGGTGCGCCACAACCCCGAGTTCACGATGATGGAGTTCTACGCGGCCTACTGGAACTACCAGGACGTGATGGCCTACACCGAGCAGGTGATCCGCGACGCGGCGCGCCACTCAGCGGGCACGGCGCAGCTCACCTACCAGGGCCGTGCAGTGGACCTCGAAAGCCCGTTCGCGCGGTTGTCGATCCGCGACGCGGTGGCGCGCCACGTGCCGGCCGTCGGCGCAGCCCACCTCGACGACGCGGCCGCGCTGCGCGCAGAACTCAAGCGACACGGCAACGAGCCGCCAGCGCACTGGAACCTGGCGCAGCTGCAGTTCGCGGTGTTCGAGGAACTGGTCGAAGAGCACTTGTGGGAGCCGACGTTCATCGTCGACCATCCGGTGGAGGTGAGCCCGCTGGCGCGCGCGTCGGACACCGACCCCACGCGCACCGAGCGCTTCGAGCTCTACATCACCGGCCGCGAGATCGCCAACGGTTTCTCCGAGCTCAACGACGCCGAGGACCAGGCGGCGCGCTTTCAGTCGCAGGCTGCCAACAAGGAGGCCGGCGACGAAGAGGCGATGTACTACGACGCCGACTTCATCCGCGCGCTCGAATACGGCATGCCGCCCGCCGGCGGCTGCGGCATCGGCATCGACCGGCTGGTGATGCTGCTCACCGATTCGGCGAGCATCCGCGACGTGATCCTGTTCCCGGCGCTGCGCCGGGAGAATTGAGGCGCCGCGGCGCGCCGCGATCAGCTGTTGCTGAACTTCGGGCTGCGCTTGTTCAGGAAGGCGTCCATGCCTTCCTTCTGATCGTCGGTGGCAAACAGCGAGTGGAACAACCGCCGCTCGAACATCACGCCGTCGGACAGGGGCGCCTCGAACGCGCGGTTGACGCACTCCTTGGCCAGCGCCACGCTCGGCCCGCTCAAAGCGCAGATGGCGGCGGCCGCGCCGAACGCCTCGTCGAGCAGCTTGTCGGCGGCCACCACGCGCGACACCAGGCCCGCGCGCTCGGCCTCGGCGGCGTCCATCATGCGCGCGGTCAGGATCATGTCCATCGCCTTGCTCTTGCCCACCGCACGCGGCAGCCGCTGCGTGCCGCCGGCGCCGGGGATGATGCCGATCTTGATCTCGGGCTGGCCGAAGCGCGCCGTGTCGGCGGCGATGATGAAGTCGCACATCATCGCCAGCTCGCAGCCGCCGCCGAGCGCGAAGCCGGCTACCGCGGCGATCACCGGCTTTCTGACGCGGCGAATGGTTTCCCAGTTGCGCGTGATGTACTCGTTGCGATGCACGTCCATGTAGCTGTACCTGGCCATCGCCGCGATGTCGGCACCGGCGGCAAAGGC
>JBIODO010000523.1:0-2542 GCA_044445225.1 Burkholderiales bacterium | reverse complement strand
GCGTTGGCCGGCTGGTACAAGCTGACCAATGCACGCAAGGACGGCAATGCGCGGGCATTCGAGTTTCGCTCGCCGTTGTTGGAGATCGGCTTGCTGCCCGGTGTGGTGGTGATGCAACTGAAGTCGGCTGAGGCCACCCTGTTTGCCGAGCGGGGCGACTTGAAGCTGGTGGAGCGCCCCGCAGGCGCCGCACTGGGGTTGCGCCAGGGCCAGACCTACCGGCGAGCCCCGGGCACGACCCGCGGCGCGGTGAGCGGCAGTCCGCCGGCTTCGTTTCTGGCGGAACTGCCGCGCCCATTCCGGGATTCGCTGCCGCTGCGGGCCGACAAATATAAAGACCGTGAGGTGCAACCCAAACCCGCCCCCGACTTCGTATATGCCGATGTCGAAGCGTGGCTGAAATCCGAGTCGCCGTTTCGCCGCCAGTTCATCGAGCGCTGGCGCGGCAAGGCGCGCGACCCCGAGTTTCGCCGTGCACTGATTGCCAACCTGTCGTCCCACCCCGAGTGGGATCCTGTGTTGTTCCCGGAGAAGTACCTGCCCAAGGATCCAGCCAAGGCTGCCTCGGCGGCTGCGGCGGCCTCGGCGGCGGCGGCCGCCGCGGCCGCCACCGCGGCCCGCTGACGAATGACGGAGACATGAGATGAGACTGCTGCTCAAATTCAACCTGATCTTCCTGCTGATTTTCGCCGCCGGCCTGGCCGCCATCAGTCAGGTGTCGTGGTCGCTGCTGGAGCGCAACGCGCGCGAAGAGATTGCCCAGAGTGCACGGCTGCTGATGGATGCGGCCATCGCCACGCGCACCTACACGTCGGGGCAGGTCAATCCGCTGCTGGAGACGCAGATGAAGTACACCTTCCTGCCGCAGTCGGTGCCGGCGTACTCGGCCACCGAGGTGTTCAACGGACTGCGCCAGAAGCACACCGAGTACGCCTACAAGGAGGCGGTGCTCAATCCGACCAATCCGCGCAACCGCGCGGTGGACTGGGAAACCGACATCGTCAACCAGTTCCGCAATAGCAAGGACACCACCGAGATCGTCGGCGACCGCGACACGCCCACCGGGCGCTCGTTTTACATCGCGCGGCCGCTGCGCATCGGTGCCCCCGCCTGCCTGAAGTGCCACAGCACGGTCGACGCCGCCCCGCCGACGCTGATCGAGCGCTATGGCCAGGCCAATGGCTTCGGCTGGCAGCTCAACGAGGTGGTGGGTGCCCAGATCATCTCGGTGCCGACGCAGGTGTCGCTGGATCGCGCCAACCAGGCCTTCAAGGTGTTCATGACCTCCACCGGCATCGTGTTTGCGGTGATCGGCATCGTGCTCAATCTGATGTTGTGGATGCTGGTGATCCGGCCGGTGACCAAGCTGTCGCACTTTGCCGACCGCGTGAGCCTGGGCGAGCTCGAGATCCCGGAGTTCAAGCGCACCTCGCGTGACGAGATCGGCGTGCTCGCACGTTCGATCGGCCGCATGCGCACCAGCATGGTCCAAGCGATGAAAATGCTCGACAGTTGACGCGGCGAGCCCGATAGCGCCCCCTCACCCACGATGGCCACCCTCAAAGTCCCCGAGCGCCTCGGCAAGTACCCGATCACCGGCGTGATCGGCCGCGGCGCCATGGGCATCGTGTTCAAGGGCTACGACCCGGTCATCAAGCGGCCGGTGGCCATCAAGACCATTCGCAAGGAGCTGCTCGAAGACGACGACGTCGGTAGCGTCGCCGCCTCCGGGGCCAGCGGTCAGTACGCGTCGGACACCATGTCGAGCCGCTTCCAGCGCGAGGCGCAGGCGGCGGGCGCGCTCAACCACCCGGGCATCGTGTCGGTGTACGAGTACGGCGAGGACTCCAACTACGCGTTCATCGCGATGGAGCTCGTCGAGGGCAGCAACCTGCGCGACTACATTGCCAACGGCACCAGCTTCGACGAGCAGGACACGGTCAGCATCATGTCGCAGCTGCTCGATGCGCTGCACTATGCGCACAGCTCCACCGTCTGGCACCGCGACATCAAGCCGGCCAACATCATGGTGATGAGCAATGGCCGCATCAAGCTCACCGACTTCGGCATCGCGCGGCTGGAGTCGGCCGACCGCACGCGCACCAACGTGATCATGGGCACGCCCGGCTACATCGCGCCGGAACTCTACCTCGGTGGTCACGTGGACCATCGCATGGACATCTTCGCCGCCGGCGTGGTGTTCTATCAGCTGCTGGCGCGCAAGTCGCCGTTCCGCGGCGGGCCCGAGGCGATCATGCACGACGTGTGCTATCACGACCCCGAGGCCGCATCCAAGGCCGACCCCGCGCACCGCTGGTCGCAATACGACGCCATCGTCGCGCGCGCAATCGCCAAGGCGCCGGCCGATCGTTTTCAATCTGCGGGCGAGTTCCGCAGTGCGATCCTCGACGCCTACGCGCAGCCGGTGGCCAACACGATCTCCGAAGCCACGATCGTGACGCACCGCTCGCGCTCCTCGGCGTTCGCCGATCCGGGCCCCGGCAGCGGCGGTGCGGTGCCGTCGTCTCCGAAGACGTTTTCG
>JBIODO010000522.1:0-2543 GCA_044445225.1 Burkholderiales bacterium | reverse complement strand
CTCTTGCTGTCGATCGTCAGCCGGGCGCGTTGGGTGGAGTGCGCTGCGCTGTTCGGCGGCCTGCTGGCCGTCAGCATCGTGGCTTTCGACACCGGCATCACCTACGCGAGCTCGCCGGGCCTGCTGTACCTGCCGATGCCGTTCTTGATCTGGGCCGCGCTGCGCTTCGGGCCACGGCTCGCAAGCGCGTCATTCACGGTGGTGGCCTTCCTCGTGATCTGGGGCGCCGGTCACGGCCGCGGCCCGTTCACGCACGCGATCACGCAGCTCGACGCGTTGCCGATCCAACTGTTCCTGATCACCATCGGTGTGCCGCTGCTGTTGTTGGCCGCGGTGATCGAGGAGCGGCGACTCGCCGAGCGCAGGCTGCGCGCATCGGAGGAGTTGTTTGCCACCGCGTTCAAGTCGAGCCCGGATGCCATCGCCATCAGCCGCCGCAGCGACGGGCGCATCATCGAGGCCAACGACCATTGGCTGGAGTTGATGGGTCATCGGCGCGACGAACTGGCGCGCGGCGGTGTCGCGCCGCTCGAGGCCCACCTGGGTGACGCCGATCGGGCGAACGTGGCTGCGCTGGCGCGCGAGGCCACCGGTGCGCGCGACGTCGAGGTGGCGCTGCGGCACCGCAGTGGCGCCACCCGGCCGGCGCTGCTGCGCATCAAGGCGGTGGAGCTGCAAGGCGAGCCGATCGCCATCAGCATCATGCGCGACATCTCCGCGCAGCGGCAGGCCGAGATGCAGGAGCGCGAGCAGCGCATGCAGCTCACGCATCTGGCCCGCGTGGCCTCGCTCACCGAGTTCTCGAGCGCGCTGGCCCACGAGCTGAACCAGCCGCTGACGGCCATCTTGAGCAATGCCCAGGCCGCGCAGCGGTTTCTGGCGCGCGACCCGCCCGACGTGACCGAGCTCCACGCCATCCTGTCGGAGATCGTCGAGGCCGACAAGCGCGCCGGCCAGCTGATCCATCACCTGCGGCTGCTGATGAAGCGGGCCGACGAGGAGTTCGTCCGCATCGAGCTGAACCAGGTCGTCCAGCACGTGCTGGTGTTTCTGCACGGCGAGTTCGTGACGCGCGACGTCGACGTGCGCGTCAGCCTGTCGCCCGACCTGCCACCGCTCATCGGCGACCGCGTGCAGCTGCAGCAGCTGGTGCTGAATCTGGTGTCCAACGCCTGCGACGCGATGCGTAACGCGGCGAGCCCGCAGCGCACGCTGAGCATCACCACCCTGCGCGCCGACGACGGCAGCGCGCAACTTGTCGTCTCCGACACCGGCCCCGGCATCCCGGCCAATCAGCTCGACCGCATCTTCGAGCCGTTTTTCACCACGAAGGAGAGCGGGCTCGGGCTCGGGCTGTCGATCTCGCGGCGCATCGCGCGTGCGCACGGTGGCGCGCTGGTGGCCGAACACCGCGACGGGGGTGCGAGCTTTCGGCTCTCACTGCCGTCGGCGCAGGCGCCGGCTCGCCACGGGCAACCGCAATCACCGCGCCGCGAAGGGGCGCACGCACCGAACCCAAACTGAGTGCCCCAGCCTCGGCGCTGCGTGTACCGCGCCAAGCGCACCGACCAACTAGTTAGGGACCGGCGACTTCTTCCAGGTGGAATCCGGATTGAAGCGCTTCATCGCGCGCGCGATGGCCTCGCTGTCGGGCCCGAGATCCTTCTCGTAGACGATGCCGGCGTGGCTGACCATGAAGCTCATGACGCCGGTGTCGCCCCAACGCACCGGCCAGGCGATCGCCGCAAAGCCGCTGCGCATGCGCTTGCCGATGATGTAGTCGTAGGCGCCGCCAGGCGCGTCCTTGCCCTGGCCGGTGAGGATCTTGTAGTGGTAGCCGTAGTAGCCGGGACCCTTGGACTTTTGCTCCGCCAGCAGCGGGCCGAGCGGGCTCTCGTCCATGCCGAGCGGGCTCTCCCAATACAAGCCGTCTTTCTTGCCCTTGGTGCTGACGAACTTCTGCGCGTACTCGTGGATGCCGTCTGTGTTGCGGTCGACGGCGGCGTACTCGCGCTGCGCGTCGTAGTAGGCAAGGATTGCCTGCATCGTGGCCAGCTCATTGCGCCCGATGCGGCGTGTGCGCATCTCGTCAGCCCCGGCCACCGGATCGAACTGCCAGCCGGCCTTGCGCTTGACGATCGGGACCGGCAACGTCCAGCCCTGGTCACCGGCCGAGATCACCGCTTTGTTGTCGCCCTCGGAGTTCACCTTGTGCTGCTTGTCCCACGCTGCGAGGTAGGCCTCGACGTCGGCCCGCTCGACGCCGTCGACGGGGTTGACGAACTGCTTGTAGTTCGCGCCGAGCACGACGCCGAGCGCTTTGCGGTCGGCCTTGCGCAGCGCGTCGGTGAAGGCGTCGGCGGCGGCGTCCGCACTCGGATACGCCTTCTGTGCCATGGCCAGCGGCGACACCAGCGCGCACATCAGCGTCAGGGCGCGGAGCAAGGTGGTGATCGATGACCTCATGCGGCTGCTCTCCAAATCACTATCGACGGCCGCCGCCGCCACGGCCGCCACCGCCGCTGAAGCTTGACGCCGACGCG
>JBIODO010000521.1:0-2561 GCA_044445225.1 Burkholderiales bacterium | reverse complement strand
TGCAGCAGCGTGGCCTCGAGCGTGGCGGCCACCAGCGTCTCGAGGTTGCGCAGGCCGATCTCGGGGTTGGCGTACTTGCTGGCGATCACCTCGCCCTGCTCGGTGAGGCGGATCTGGCCCTTCACCGTGCCCGGCGGCTGCGCGAGGATTGCCTCGTAGCTGGGCCCGCCGCCGCGCCCCACGGTGCCGCCTCGCCCATGGAACAGCCGCAGCGTGAGGCCATGCGTGGCGTGCAGCTCGTCGAACAACTGCACCAGCGCGACCTCCGCGCGGTAGAGCTCCCAGTTGCTGGTGAAGAAGCCGCCGTCCTTGTTGCTGTCGCTGTAGCCGAGCATCACGTCCTGCTCGCCGCCGCCGGCGCGCACCATCGCGGCGATGCCCGGCAGCGCGTAGAACGCGCGCATGATGCCCGCCGCCTGGCGCAAGTCGCCGATGGTCTCGAACAACGGCACCACGATCAGCGCGCTGCGCAAGTCCTCGCCGAGCATGCCGCTGGCCAGCCCCACTTCCTTCAGCAGCAACAAGACCTCGAGCAGGTCGCTCACCGCCTCGGTGTGCGAGATGATGTAGTGGCGCAACGCGCCGGTCCCGTACGCGCGCAGCGCATCGCGCGCCGCCTCGAACACCGCCAGCTCGCTGGTGGCCCAATCGCTGTACGCATGGCCCACCACGCGCAGCGGCCGCGCGTCGTGCAGCAGCCGCATCAGCAATGCGCAGCGCTCGGCCTCGGGCAGCGCGGCATAGTCGGGCTGCAGCCGCGCCACCCGCAATAGCTCGGCGATCACCGCCTCGTGCTGGTCGGAGCTCTGCCGCAGATCCAGCGTGGCCAGGTGAAAGCCGAACACCTGCACGGCGCGCTGCAGCGGCTTCAGGCGCGGCGCGATCAGCGCATCGGCATGGTGGTGGCGCAGCGACGCCTCGATCACCCGCAGATCGGACAAGAACTCGTCGGGGCTGTCGTACGGCTGCTGCGGCGCCACCGCATGGCGCAGTGCCTCGGTGCCGGTGAGGCGCTGCAACGTGGCCGCCAGCCGCGCATACATGCCCGTCAGCGCACGGCGATACGGTTCGTCCTCGCGGTGCGGGTTGCGGTCGGGGGAGCGTTCGGCGAGTGCCTGCATCGCGTCGGTCACCGGCGCGAGCAGCTGCGAGATCGACAGCTCGGCGCCGAGCTCGTGCACCTCGGTCAGGTAGAACCGCAGCGCCACTTCGGCCTGGCGCGCCAGCGCGCTGCGCAACGTGTGGGCGTCGACGTTGGGGTTGCCGTCGCGGTCGCCGCCGATCCAGTGGCCCATGCGAAAGAACGGTGCCACCTCGTGCCCGGCGAGCTCGCGTTCGATCTCGGCATACAGGCGCGGCACTTGCCGCAAGAAGGTCACCGGGTAGTACGACAGCGCGTTCTCCACTTCGTCGGCCACCGTGAGCTTGCTGTAGCGCAGCATGCGCGTCTGCCACAGCTGCGTGATGCGCGCGCGGATCGCGGCTTCGTTGTCCTCGCGCTCGCGCGGCGTCTCCAGGCCATCGCGCTCGCCCACCAGCCGCGCGATCGCGAACTCGGCGTCGAGAATGCTCTTGCGCTGCACTTCGGTGGGGTGCGCGGTCAACACCGGCGAGATGTGCGCACGCGCCAGCGTGTCCGCCACCTGCGCCGGCCGCACGCCGGCGCGATGAAGGCGCTCGAAACTCATCGCCAGCGACCCCGGATGCTGGTGCCCGGCGCGTTCGTGAACGCGGCGGCGGCGCACGTGATGGCGGTCTTCGGCGATGTTGGCCAGGTGACTGAAGTAGCTGAACGCGCGGATCACGCTTACCGTCTGGTCGGCCGACAGGCGTTTGAGCAATTGGGTGAGGTCGCGCCCGGCGGTGTGATCGCGCTTGAGCCGATAGGCCACCGACAGTTGCCGGATGCGTTCGATCAGCTCATAGGCTTCGGCCCCCTCCTGCTCGCGGATCACCTGGCCGAGCAGGCGCCCGAGCAGCCGGATGTCCTCTACCAGCGGCGCGTTCTTGGCCGCGGCATCGTCGCGAGGGCGGCGGGTGGGCAATGGGGCGGTGGTTCGTGGCACGGTTGCGGTGCGGGCAGCTTCGGGAGCCATCGACATGGCGACGGCAACGCAATATATAGGCCAGCCACCGCCATGCTCACCGGCGGCGCGCCGGCCTGCCGGCCTGCGCGCGGCTGCCAAGCCGGCGTGCGCATCTACGAAGTCAGCCCCACGCTGAGCCAGGGCACGGAAACCGTGGGCCGCACATCGAGTGGACCGCCACCGATGCGCAAGGGCGCGCCGTGGTGCACACCGCCGAGCCCGACGACGACCCGTGGCGGCGCCTGAAGACCTGGCTGCTGTCGCCGCTGGTCAGCGAAGACCTGCTCTGAGCGCCATTCGCCGCACGGGTGGGATCAGTTCTTTGCGCGCGTGCTTCGCGAGCGCGACCGATCGAGCTTCGCCGCCATGAACAGCGTCTTCAGCAGCGCGCGGTTGATCTCCAGCGGTTCGACGAACGCGGCATCGGCGGCAGCGCGAATCTGCGGAGCGCTCTCCGATTCGATGGCGCGCACC
>JBIODO010000520.1:0-2561 GCA_044445225.1 Burkholderiales bacterium | reverse complement strand
GTTCGGGAAGGCATCCTGCGCGTGGGCCGGCAGCGTTGCGAGAAGACCCGCCATCGTGGCCGCGCACGATGCGGCGAGTGTCGCCATCCAGAGAGTGCGTCGTGTCGTCGGCATCGCTTCAGTCTCCTCGTTCGGCACTGTTCTCGTCGGCCGATTGCCCATCACTGCGGCTCGGCCCACCGGCGCTCGAACTCGTGCACCTGCGCAAACCCCATCAGCCGGGTCATCTCGTCGAATCGCATCAAGGGCTGCGCGACGCCCTGCGACGACCCGTGCTGCTTCAACCACGAGTACACCGTCGTCATCGCCTGCGCCGCGGCCAGTAGCGAGGTGACCGGAAAGATCGCGATGCGGTAGCCGATCTCCTGCAGCGCCTGGCGGCCGAGCAGCGGCGTCTTGCCGCCGTCGACCATGTTGGCCAGCAGCGGCACGCCCAAAGCGCCCGCGGTGCGCCCGATGCGGCGCATCTCGTCTTCGCTCTCCGGCGACTCGACGAACAGGACGTCGGCGCCCGCGCGCGCATAGGCCTCGGCGCGACGCAACGCCTCGTCCAGGCCCAGGGCGCTGCGCGCATCGGTGCGCGCGACGATCAGAAAGTCGCGCGATCGCCGCGAGGCCACCGCCACCTCGATCTTGCGCACCATGTCGGCCATGGGCACCACACGCCGGCCGGGCGTGTGGCCACACTTCTTCGGGCTCTCCTGGTCCTCGAGCTGGATCGCCTGCGCGCCCGCGGCCTCGTAGCCCTGCACGGTGTGCTGCACGTTGAGCAGGCCGCCGTAGCCGGTGTCGCCGTCGGCGATCAACGGGGTGCGGGCCATGCTGGCCATCTGCCGCACGCGGCCCACCATGTCGGTGTAGGTGGCCAGGCCCGCGTCGGGCAACCCCAGATGCGACGCCACCGTGCCGAAGCCCGTCATGTACAGCGCATCGAAGCCCATCTCGTCGGCGATGCGCAGCGACACCATGTCGTGCACGCCCGGGGCAACCACGAGGCCGGGTTGTTGCAGGCGCTGGCGCAGCGTGGTACTGGCGATGGCAGGCATGGCGACGATGTTCGCATAGGCGAGGCAGCCGGTCGATCGTGCAATACATCACACCCTAGGCGCCATACGCCCCCTGAACCGTGGATTTGTGCTCTTGGAGGGGTGGCGAAGAATTCGCTCCATCACGAGCAACCAAGTGGTGGGTGCCATGAGCAACAAGCACTTCGTGTATGCGTACGACAGCGAGCCGGCAATCGACCGTACGACTGGGTTCCCGCGATTTGATCATTCGGTCTTGATGTCAGCTCCGGCACCGTGGCGCGCCAGCGAGCACTCGACCTTTGAACAACCGAGCCATTCGATCGAGCGCGCTCAAGCGCGCAGGGCGCGGCGAGAGAACAGATACGTGATCATGACGTTGCTGGCGGCGGTCACCGCCGTGTCCACAGCACTGGTGGCCGTTCTGCACTGACCCGCGGCCAGCAGCGGCTCCTGACGTGGCGGCGCGGTTTTTTCCCCTCGATCGCAGGGACGCGAGCTCGGCTGCACCGAGTGAAGAGTTGCGCGTGCGTCGGGACCATCCCTATGTCGAGCCAGATGACGAATGCGCGACCGACTTTGGTCGCACGGACTTCGATCAATCGACCATCCCCGCGACGTGGAACGCCTTCGAAGAGTTGACGTTCGATGTGCCCAGGCGAGCCTCCGATTGGATGCAGGCGCTTCAACGTTTGTCGCAGTCTGTCTGGGCCGGCTTGGTGGCGATCGCCTTGTTCTATGCGGCCGTCGTGATAACGGCGCTGCACAGCACGCGCCGTCGCTGACAGCCCCGCTCGGCCCCCAAAGCAAACAGCCCCCAAAGGGGCTGCTTTCATAGTTGGTGGGCCCTGCAGGATTCGAACCTGCGACCAACGGATTAAGAGGCGCCAAAACGACGTCCCGGAACGTCCCAGGAAATTCCGACTATCCGGCTGGAACCCGCATGAATGCTTGCTCTGCGGCCGATTGGCATCCAGAATCGTCTCGTCGAATCCCGCTCCAGCCAACCCGCTATGGTCCTGCGTATGGTCCCGAATTCGGACCCAGCCGAACCGGTCAAGCCTACCGGACGCATTGCGGCCAGGGCTTTGACGGACGCTGCCGTCCGCGCGCTGCGCAACGGCGAAACTCGCACCGATGGCAGTCTGCCCGTGGGTGCGGGCAGGCTGATGATCGAGTGTGTGAAGCTGCGGGGTGTCTTGCACCGCCGGTGGATCTTTCGTCACCGGACGAAGGGTGGGGTCGGCAAGCTGCGCCTCGGCAACTATCCAGCCGTCGGTCTGGATGAAGCGCGGGCGAAGGCTCGCGCGCACATCGAGGAGGTGCGCCAAGGCATCGATCCCAGGATCGCAGCCTTCGAGCAGAAGCAAGCCGTCGTCAAGGCGGAGCGCGAGAAGGCAGCGCTGGGGTCGCAGCGCACTGTGCTCGCGTCCTACGTCGCCTGGCTCAGGGCCAGCGGCAAGTTGTCGGCGCGGGAAGTGGAACGGCTCTTCGATCGGCATGTGCTACAGCCCTGGCCACAGCTTGCCGGTATGC
>JBIODO010000519.1:0-2564 GCA_044445225.1 Burkholderiales bacterium | reverse complement strand
GCAGATCATCCATTTGCGCCGCGGTCAGCGTGATCACGCCGTTGTCGGTGGGCTGGCCGGCCGCTGGTACATCAACGTGCACACCGCGGCCAACCCCAATGGCGAGATCCGCGGCCAGATGATGATCGGGCCGACACCCCAATGACGTGAAGGCCGGCCCGGCCCACCGCCAGCGTGGGCGGCCTCAAGGATGAGCGTCTTGCGCCTGGGCCGCAGCCATCGCCACCATCGGACCCACCGCGGCGAAGTTGACGCCCATCATCACCGGCAGCCGCACGCCGAACCAGCGCGTCATGCCCGCGGACTGGATCAGCGTGACCAACCCGCAGCAGAACAGATCGGCCGAGATCAGCATCGCCACCTGCTCGGGGGCGAGTTTCAACGCGCGGCCGACGATCAGCGGCACCGCCACGGCGCCGGCGTACATCACCAGCACATGCTGCAGGCCGAGCGCGGCCAGCCGCGGCACGGGCAGTTGCTCGTCGACCGGATGCACGTCAGTTGCCGTCGTCGTCATCGCGTCCCCTCCTCGCAGCCTGCTTGTCGCACGCTCAGTCGGCTTTGGCGCCCGCTTCGACCCAGCGTTTGATGACCGCGCGCTCGTCGTCGGTGATCTGCGTCGCGTTGGACAGCGGCATCAGCTTCAGCACCACGGCCTGTTGATACACCGCCTGCGCATGCTGGCGGATCAGCGCGTCGGTGTGCAGCGCCACGTTCTTCTGCTGCACCTGGGCGTTGTGGCACAACACGCAACGCTGGTCGACGATGGCTTTCACTGCGGCCATGGTTGCGGGTTGCGCGTTGGCCGCCGCGGTGGCCGTCGACGGCGATGGCACCAGCGCAGCGGACACCGCCACCGCGAGCGCGATGCCGGCCACCGCATAGCCCCACGGCACCGGCTGCTGTTGCACCAAAGCCTTGTGGCGCGCGACGAACGAGTGGCGCACCAGCGCAGCGGCCAGCATCAGCGCCACCAGCACCAGCCAGTTGTGCTGCGCCTGATACAGCCAGCCATAGTGGTTGCTCAACATCGCCACCAGCACCGGCAGCGTGAAATAGGTGTTGTGCAAGCTGCGCTGCTTGGCGCGCTGGCCGTACACCGGATCGACCGCCTGCCCGGCGCGCATCTGCGCGATCACCTTGCGCTGGCCGGGAATGATCCAGACGAGCACGTTGGCGCTCATCGCGGTGGCCAGCATCGCACCCACGAGCAGGAACGCAGCGCGCCCGGCAAACAGACGACACGCCATCCACGTGGCCCCGACGACGAACACGAACAGCAGCACGCCGACGATGAGGTCGCCGCGCGCGCGCTGACCGAACGCGCGGCAGATGGCGTCGTAGACCAACCAGCCAGCGGCCAGAAACACCAGCGCCGCCATCACGGCCGCCGACGCCGACCAGTCGAACACGTTCTTGTCGACCAGAAAGATCTGCGCGTTGAACAGGTACAACACGGTGAACAGCGCGAAGCCGGTGAGCCAGGTGCTGTAGCTCTCCCAGATGAACCAGTGCAGATGCTCGGGCAGCGCCTTCGGCGCGACGAGATACTTCTGCGGGTTGTAGAAGCCGCCGCCGTGAACGGCCCACAACTCGCCGTCGACGCCGCGCGCTTTGAGAGTCGGGTCGGTGGGCGCCGTCAGGCTGAGGTCGAGAAACACGAAGTAGAACGAGGCGCCGATCCACGCGATGCCGGTGATCACGTGCGCGAAGCGCAGCAGCAGGTTGATCCAGTCGAGCAGGTAGGTGTCCATCGTCAGCGTGGCTTGCAGGGAGTCAGCGAGACAAAGCCGCGGGCGGGTTTGCGCCAGCGATGGAACACAACCGGCGCGTCTGCGCGGTGGGCGGTACCCGGTGGGGGCGACTTGTGGGGCGGCGAGAAGGCGAGCCCGGACACGAGCAGTCCAGTGGACCGCTCGTGCCTGGCGAGCGGTCGGGCCACTAGGCCCGACGCGGCCTGCAAGGCCAGCGCCGGGGTCGGCGCGCGCAGCGCGCTTCGTTCATCTGACTCGCCGCGATTGTCCGAGCGAAGCGAACGCAGTGAGCGTAGCGAGTTTCGCGGCACGAGCCCGGCGCGAGCATCGCAGCGCAGTCGGCCTGCAAGGCCGACCGCCACAGTAGGAGCCCCCACCGGGTACCGACCGGCGCGCCACATCGACGCCGCGAAAGAATGTCGCTTGCCTTGACTGCACGGAAGAGCGAAGCGTTGACTCATCTCGGGGCAACCCCGGTGACCGCGCCAAGTGCACGACCAGGCAAGTTGCTGCGACGGCTCACTCGACCACCGCTCCCGACTCGCGCACCACCGCGCGCCACTTCTCGAACTCGCGCTGCACGAACTGGCTGAACTGCTGCGGTGTGTTGGCCGTCGGATCGGCGCCTTCCTTGACCATCGCCGCCTCGACGGCCGGCACCGCGATGATCTCGTTGACCGCATTGTTCAGCGTGGTCACCACCTCGTCGGGCGTGCCCCGCGGCGCGAAGAAGCCGAACCACGAGCCGGCCTCGAAACCCGGAAAGCCGCGCTCGGCCACGGTGGGCACCTCGGGCAGTGAGCGCGAGCG
>JBIODO010000518.1:0-2570 GCA_044445225.1 Burkholderiales bacterium | reverse complement strand
CGTCAGCCGCGCCGCTAACGCGCCATCGGCGCGCTCCACGCGCAGCAGCACCACCACCACCGGGATGTTGATGGTCACCACGCGCGCCGCCTTGACGCCTTGCTGCGCCAACTGCGACATCGCCGCGTCGGCCGCAGCGCGCGTGTCGTAGCGACCGAACGACAAGCCCGGCTGCAGGTCGGGTGAGTTGCGCACTTCTTCGGCCGTGATCTGCTGGCGCCGATAGTCGTCGCGGCGCCGCGCCATCGCCGTGTCGTCGGCGAAGCGGCCTTGGTAGACGATGTACGAGCCGCCGCGCTCTGAGCGTTGCGGCGTCCACTCGAGTCCGGGCCACTTCAGCTCGCGCAGGCCGCGTTCAGCCGCTGCCACCTCACCGGCCGCGAACGGCCCTGCCTCCAGGCACACGGTGGCCGACGCGTCGGGCGCGGCTGACGGCGCACTCGACGCAGCGGTGCCCGATCGCTGCGCCGCGGCAGCCTGCAGCGCGGCGCTCGCAGCGGTGGGTGTGATCAGTTGCACCGCCTCGGGATGCACCTGCTGACGCAGCCGTTCGGGCTCGCGCTCGCGTTGGCGCGACACGCCCGGCAGCACGTCGAGCGACCAAGCGAGCACCAGCAGGTTGGCCACCACCAGCGCGATCAACAGACCCCGCATCACATCGGGGGTCCACTCGACGGCCGCACGCTGACATCGCCGACACCGACCGTGCGCAGCGACGGACCCACGCGCACCAGCAAGGCGCCGCTGTCGTCAACGCCTTCGGCCACCCCGCTGGGCAGGTCGTCGAGCGTGGTGGTGACCACGTGGCCTTTCAGGCAGTCCAGGCGCTCGAAGCGCGGCTTGAACGGCGCAAAACCTTCGCGCTGAAACAGCAGCACGGCCTCGACCCAGGGGCGGGCGATGCGCGCCAGCGTACGCGGCGCATCGATGCCAGGCTCGAACTCCTGCATGCAGGCAAAGCCGGTTTGCAAGTCGACCACCGGCTGCGTGGCGATGTTCAGGCCCAGCCCGATGACGGCCATGCGGCGTTGCCCGACCGGCACCGATTCGATCAGCACGCCACCGAGCTTGCGCAGCGGCTGCGCGCCTTCGATGCGCATCAGGTCGTTGGGCCATTTCAATCCGATCGAGGCACCGTCGTGCGGGGCTGGCGGGGCCAGCGCCTCGGCCAGCGCCACGCCCATCGCCAGCGACAGCCCCGACCAGTCGGGCGGCGTGAACGGCAAGGCCAGCGAACAGGTCAGCGAGGCACCGACGCTGGATTGCCAGCTGCGCCCCCAACGGCCGCGGCCGCGGGTTTGCTGCTCGGCCACCAGCAGACACGGCTGCGTGTCGCCGGCGCGCCGTCCGAGGCGCGTGGTCGCCAGCAGCGGCATCGGGCCGCTGATCGGAGGCTCCAGCTCTCCGGGCCGCGACGGCACCGCCTCCGACAACCCGCCCGAGCGCCGCGCGCGCTCGACCAGCACGGTGTTGCTGGACTCGCAGCGCGCCACCACCTCGATCGACAGGCCTGGCAGCAACGCCGACAACTCGCTCCACAGCGGCTCGGTGTTCCACGACAGGGTGACGAGGTCTTGCATGGCTGATCGACGCGATCAGGTCATTGCCAAGGGGACAGCGCGGAGGCGGCCGCGCGCGGCCGCTTCGGGGGTGGGCTCATCTCTAGCGCTTGGGCGCGAGCATCGTGCCACGGCAGTCGCGCGCGCCGCAACGACATGCAAACTGTTTCTTCACTTTTCGCGTATAGGGCTCGTCGATCACCAGGCCGTAGTCGTAGAACAACTCCTCGCCGGGCCTGATCTTGCGCAGCGCCTTGATGTACACGCGGTGCCGCTCTTCGTCGATGTCGGATTCGCAGTTGGGGTCGCAGGCATGGTTGATCCAGCGCGCCGCGTTGCCCCCGACACTGGCATCGATGACGTGTTTGTCGTCGATGTGGAAGAAGAAGGTGTGGTCCGGATCCTCCGGGTTGTGCGGATGGCGGCGCTCGGCCTGCTTCCAAGTGATCATCTGGCCCTTGTATTCGATGATCCTCTCGCCCTTCTTGATCTTGCGGATCGCGTAGACGCCGCGGCCATGCACGCCCGAGCGGCGCACCTGGATGCGTCGGCCGCCCTTCTTCTTCTTGGCCTCAGGCTCCACGGCGGGATTGACGGGGTCGCGGGGCTCATGCGTGGCAGCAATCGCGCGCTCGGGATGGGTGTCTTTGAGGGTCGTCTTCATTGGGTACATTGAAATCAGGCGCGCGCGCGTGCGTGTGTGCGTGCGCGCGCGTGAACGGGCGGCATTGTATGCACTGACGGCCAGATGGGCCGTTGCGGCCAGTGCGGCCGAGAGACCAACGAACGGTTGAAATGAGCAAGTCACTGATCATTGCAGAGAAGCCCAGCGTCGCTCAGGACATCGTGCGTGCGCTCACGCCGGCGGCAGGCAAGTTCGACAAGCACGCCGACCACTTCGAGAACGAGCGCTACGTGGTCACCTCGGCGGTGGGCCACCTGGTGGAGATCAAGGCGCCGGAGGCGTATGACGTCAAGCGCGGCAAGTGGAGCTTCGCGCATCTGCCGGTG
>JBIODO010000517.1:0-2572 GCA_044445225.1 Burkholderiales bacterium | reverse complement strand
TGCGTCACCGCATCGGCCACCGCGGGGTCGCCCGGGCGGTGGTAGCGGATCAGCGGCACGTGGCCGACCTTCATCACGAAGTACGGCGTGATCGGCGGCACGATGTCGTCGCTGCTCCACACGCCGGCCAGCGTCAACGCCACCAGATGCGTGGCGTGCGTGTGGATGATGCAGCCGGCGTCCGAGTCGGCCGCATAGATTTGACGGTGCAGCGCCAGCGTCTTCGAGGCGCGATCGCCCGCCGTCTGCTCGCCCTGTGCATTCACTTCGGCCAGGCGGGCCGTCTCCAGCGTGCCGAGGCAGGCATCGGTCGGTGTGATCAGAAACCCGCTGTCGGTGCGCGCGCTGATGTTGCCGGCGCTGGCATGCACATAGCCTCGCGCGTGCAGCGACGCGCCGACGCGGCAGATCTCGGCGCGCAGCGCATCGGTCATGCCGCGGCTCTCTGCTCGAAGGCTTTCGAAAAGAAATCCGGCGTACCGAAGTTGCCCGACTTCAATGCCAGGTGAAGCCAGCCGTCGCCGCAAGCCGGCGAGCGCGCGGCTGTCCAGGGAACGCCGGGGTCGATCTGTGCACCGATTGCCAGTTGCCGGATGCCGAGCGCCTGCACCACCGCGCCAGAGGTCTCGCCGCCGGCCACCACCAGGCGGCGCACGCCACGCTCGACGAGCCCGGCCGCGATGCGCGCGAGCGCACGCTCGACCAGCTCGCCGGCGCGGGCCGCGCCGAGCTCGGCCTGCACGCGTTGCACGGCGGTGGGCTCGGCGGTCGCATAGACCAGCGGCGGGCCGTCGCTCGCTTGTTGCGTGTCGCACCAGGCGAGCGCGCGAGCGACCACATCGTCGCCAGCGGCCAGCGCCATCGGATCCACCTGCAGCGCGGGCCGGCCCAGCTCCCGGAAGTGCCGCACCTGCGCGTTGGTCGCCAGCGAGCAGCTGCCCGACACCACCGCCGCGCGGCCGCCGACGGCGGGCAACGACGGCACGTTGGCATCGGCGGCGCCCAATGCACCGCGCGCGCGCCAGTTCTGCGGCAGGCCCATCGCGATGCCGGAGCCGGCGGTGACCAACCGCAGTTCGGACAGTGCCTCGCCGATGCGCATCAGGTCGGCGTCGGTGATCGCATCGACGATCGCGATGCCGATGCCTTCGGCACGCAAGGCATCGAAGCGAGCGCGGATCGCCGCCGCGCCCTGCGCCACCACCTCGTGCGCCACCCGGCCCACCTGGCGTTGCGTCTGCGCCTGCAGCACGCGCACCAGGTTGGCGTCGGTCATCGGCGTCAGCGGATGGTGGCGCATGCCGCTGTCGCTGAGCAGCACGTCGCCGACGAACAAATGGCCCTTGAACACCGTGCGCTGGTTGGTCGGAAACGCCGGGCAGGCGATCGTGAAGCCCTGCCCCGCGCCGTGCAGCGCATCGAGCAACGCCTCGGTCACCGGGCCGATGTTGCCTTGCGGCGTGCTGTCGAAGGTCGAGCAGTACTTGAAGTAGAACGGCTCGGCGCCCTGCGACTGCAGCCAGCGCAGCGCTTGCAGCGATTGCGCCACCGCGTCTGCCGCGGCAATCGTGCGCGACTTCAGCGCCACCACCACCGCATCGGCCTGCGCATCCAATGCGCCGTCGGGCACGCCGATCGTCTGCACGCAACGCATGCCGCCGCGCACCAGCGTGTTGGCCAGGTCGGTGGCGCCGGTGAAGTCGTCGGCGATCGCACCCAGCAAGAGTTTGGCCATGCTCACGTCTTCTTCTGCGGCAAGGTGATGCCAGGGAAGATCTTGATCACCGCCGCGTCGTCCTCGCGCCCGAACCCGGCGCTCGAGGCCTGCATGAACATCTGGTGCGCGGTCGAGGCCAGCGGCAGCGGAAACTTGCTGGCGCGCGCGGTGTCGAGCACCAGCCCGAGGTCCTTGACGAAGATGTCCACCGCCGACAGCGGCGTGTAGTCGGCCGCCAGCACGTGCGCCATGCGGTTCTCGAACATCCAGCTCGAGCCCGCACTGTGCGTGATCACCTCGTACAGCGCCGGCGCATCCACCCCTTCGCGCAGGCCGAGCGCCATCGCCTCGGCGGCCGCGGCAATGTGCACGCCGGCCAGCAGCTGATTGATGATCTTCACCTTGCTGCCGTTGCCCGCGCGGTCGCCCAGCTTGTAGACCTGCGCCGCCATCGCATCGAGCGCACCGCCCGCCTTGGCATAGGCCTCGGGCCGGCCGGCGGTCATCATCGTCATCTGCCCAGATGCAGCCTTTGCGGCGCCGCCGGAGATCGGTGCGTCGAGGTACAGCACGCCACGCTCGGCCAGGCGGCGCTCGAAGGCGATCGACACGTTGGGGTCGACCGTCGAGCACATCACGAACAGATGGCCGGGCTTCATCGCGGCGGCCGCGCCGTGCTCGCCGAACAGCACCGCATCGGTCTGCGCGGCGTTGACGACCACGCTGACCACCACGCCGCACCGTGCGGCCACGTCGGCCGGGTGGGTGCAGGCCACGCCACCTTCCGCAGCAAACGCCTGCGCCGCTTCGGGGCGCACATCGCACACGTGCACCAGGTAGCCAGCGCGGCGCAGC
>JBIODO010000516.1:0-2573 GCA_044445225.1 Burkholderiales bacterium | reverse complement strand
CTGCAGGCCGACGATGACGACGAGCCCGCCTGGCCCGACCGGCGGCTCGGTCTGTTGTTCGCCTGCGCACACCCGGGCATCAGCCCCGACATGCACGCGCCGCTGATGCTGCAGGTGGTGCTCGGCTTCGATGCCGCGGCCATCGCGTCGGCATTCCTGATCGCGCCGGCCACGATGGCGCAACGATTGGTGCGCGCCAAGACCAAGATCCGCCAGGCCGGCATCGGCTTCGAGGTGCCGCAGGGCGACGCGCTGCGCGAGCGGCTGGCCGCCGTGCTCGATGCCATCTATGCCGCGTACGCGGAAGGCTGGTCCGACCCCGAAGGCGTCGACGCGCGGCGGCGCAACCTGGCCGACGAGGCGATCTGGCTCGGCCGCCTGGTGGCCTCGCTGTTGCCCGACGAGGGCGAGGCGCTCGGCCTGTTGTCGCTGATGCTGCACGCCCACGCGCGCCGCGATGCGCGGCGCAATGCCGCGGGCGACTACGTGCCGCTCAGCGAGCAAGACGCGGCGCAGTGGGATGCAGCGATGGTCGACGAGGCCGAGGCGCTGCTGCACCAGGCCAACCGGTGCGACGGCGCACCCGGCCGCTATCAGCTCGAAGCGGCGGTGCAGTCGGCGCACGCGATGCGAAGACGCTCGGGTGTGATCGACTGGCCGGCGATCGAGCGCCTGTACGACGCGCTGTGCGAGCTCACCGGATCGCCGGTGGCAGCGTTGAACCGCGCGGTGGCGTTGGCCGAGACGCAAGGCCCGGCGGCGGGCCTGGCCGCGCTCGATGCACTGGCGGCCGACACTCGGCTCGCCGAGTACCAACCCCATTGGGCAGCGCGCGCCGAGTTATTGGCGCGCAGCGGCGCCGGCGAGGCCGCCGAGCGGGCCTACGCGCAAGCGATCGGCCTGGAGCGCGAGCCCGCGGTGCGACGCTACCTGCAGCAGCGTGCCGCCACGCTGGCCCAACGCACACCGAAGGTCACCTAGGCGACTGACCGATGCCGTCGCGCAGGTAGCAACCCTGCGTGCCGCGCCGAGCGATCCGGCACAAAATCTGCCGCCACCGGGCCGGCGCATCGCGTTGCCACCGCCCCTCACGAGGAGACTGCCACATGCAGACATGGAAACTCGCGCTCGCTGCGGCGGCGTGCGCGTTCGGTGCCGCCACCGCACAGGCACAAGACATCCGCATCGGCGCCAACCTGCCGATGAGCGGGCCCAACTCGGAGTACGGCGAGCTGTTCTCCAACGCCGCCAAGCTGGCGGTCGATCACATCAACGCCGACAAGATGCTGAGCAAGAAGCTCGAGCTGGTGATCGAAGACAGCCAGGCGCAGCCGCAGCAGGGCGTGGTGGCGATGAACAAGCTGGTCAACGTCGAGAAGGTGCCGTTCGTGCTGTCGGCGTTCACCGCGGTGTCCAAAGCGGTGGCGCCGGTGGGCGACAAGGCGCACGTGGTCACCGTCAACGGCGGCGCGATCGGGCCCGATCTCGCCGAGCTCGGCGACTACTTCTGGAACGTGATCCCGCTGGTCAACCTCGAGGTGCAGGCGATGGCGCCGTACCTGGTGAAGGAGCGCGGCTTCAAGAAGATCGCGCTGGTCTATGTCGACGATCCGGCAGGCGAGGCGATCCGCAAGGAGCTCGAGACCCACGTGCCGAAGAACGGCGGCGCGCTGGTGGCAGCGATCCAGGTGCCGCGCGCGTCGCAGCAGTTCTCGGGCGTGGCGGCCAAGGTGCGCGAAGCGTCGCCCGACCTCGTCTACATCGCGTCGTTCGGCGCGCAGCAGGCGCAGATCGCCAAGCAGCTGCGCGACAACGGCGTGGCGCAGCAACTCGCGAGCTACTCGGCGTACTCGGCACCCACTGCGGCGCAGCTGCCGGAATCCAAAGGTGCGCTCTACACCACGCAGGTGATCAACTGGAGCGGCGACGCACTCAGCCAGCGGGTGGCCCGCGACTGGCAGGCCAAGACCGGCAAGGAGCCGAGCGCCTACATCGCCAACTACTACAACGCGGTGCTGATCTTCGCCAAGCTGGCGCAGGCGCTGGAGAAGGCGGGGCAACCGATCACCGGTGAGAACCTGCTGAAGCAGCGCAAGTCCATGGCCAGCTTCGACGTCGTCGGCGGCAAGCTGACGTTCCTGCCCAACGGCACGGTCAGTGTGCCGCTGCAGGTCAACGAGACCGACGGCGGCGCCGGCAAGGCGGTGAAGACCAACATCGTCGTCGCGCCTTGATGTGGCACGCCGCCGCGCCGGCCGCGCGCTCGCTGGGCGCGCGCTGAGCCGACCGTGCTGCTGCTCCAACTGCTGATCAACGGCCTGCAGTTGGGCGCGATCTACGCGCTCACCGCGGTGGGCTTTGCGCTGATCTTCGGCTCGACGCGCATCTTCCACGTCGCGCACGGCGCGGCGTTCACGATCGCGGCGTACCTGTTCTGGTGGTCGTTCACCAAGCTGCACTGGCATTGGCTGCCGGCGCTCGCGCTGGCCACAGCGGCGGTGATCGCGTTCGGCCTGGCGATGGAGCGCTGGATCTATCGCCCGATCCAGCGCCACGAAGGCGCGTTCTTCACG
>JBIODO010000515.1:0-2577 GCA_044445225.1 Burkholderiales bacterium | reverse complement strand
CGGCCAACGCGGCCAAGTTCACCGAGCGCGGCCACATCCGGATCCGCGCGCGGCCGCTGCAGCGCGATGGGCAGCACGTGCTGGTGCGCTTCGAGGTGCAAGACAGCGGCCCGGGCGTCGACCCCGTGCACCTGCCGCGGCTGTTCACCGAGTTCGAACAGGGCGATTCGTCGACCACGCGCCGCTATGGCGGCACGGGCCTTGGCCTGGCCGTGACGCGGCGGCTGGCGGCGCTGATGGGCGGCGAGTCCGGCGTCGACAGCGAACTGGGGCAAGGCAGCACGTTCTGGTTCACGGCCCGCCTCGAGATCGGCCACGAGGGTGCGCCGTTGTCCGAGGTGCCCTCTGGGAGCAACGAATCGGCGGCGGCGTTGCGCCAGCGGCATCGGGGCGCGCTGGTCCTGCTGGCCGAAGACCACCCAGTGAATTGCGAGATCGCCAAAGCGTTTCTCGAGGCCGTGGGCCTGCGCATCGACGTCGCCGCCGACGGCTTGCAAGCCGTGCAGATGGCCGCGGCCACCGACTACGCGGCCGTGCTGATGGACGTGCAGATGCCGTCGCTCGACGGCCTCGATGCCACCCGCGAGATCCGCGCGCTGCCCGGCCGTGCGCACACGCCGATTCTGGCGATGACCGCCAACGCCTACGATGATGACCGAGCGCGCTGCCTGGAGGCCGGCATGAACGACTTCCTGGCCAAGCCGGTGGAGCCCGGGCAGTTGTACTCGGTGCTGCTGCGTTGGCTCGCCCGCGGCGACGCGGCCGGGTAGCAGCGGCACCATCAACGCCCCAGTTGCGCCCACGGAAACAGCCGCCGGTTGACCCACTTGAACGCGAAGTCACTGATCAGCCCGATCAGGCCGATCACGATGATCCCGAAGATGATCTGGTCGGTGGCCAGCAGCGCCTGGCTGTCGGTGATCATGTGGCCGATGCCGCTGGACGCGCCGATCAGTTCGGCCACGATCACGTAGGTCCAGGCCCAGCCGAGCACCATGCGCAGCGTCTCGGCGATCTCGGGCGCCGCCGCAGGCATCAGCACGCGGCGGATCAACGAGCGGTCGCCGACGCCCAGCGTGTAGGCGGCCTCGACCAGATCGCGCCGCGTGTTGCCCACCGTCACCGCGAACATCAGCACCAGCTGAAAGAACGAGCCGATGAAGATGACCGCCAACTTCTGCGCCTCGCCGATGCCGGCCCACAGGATCAGCAGCGGAATGAAAGCGCTGGCCGGCAGATAACGCGCGAACGAGACGAACGGCTCGAAGAACGCCTCGATCGGCTTGTACGCGCCCATCGCCACGCCCAGCGGCAGCGCGAGCAACGCGGCGATCAAAAAGCCGCCGAGCACGCGCCACACCGTCATGCCGATGTCGTGGCCAAAGCCCATCTGCGTGAGCAGCGTCCAGCCGCTCTGGACCATCGTGATCGGGTCGGCGAGAAAGGTCTTCTGGACGAAACCACCGAGCGTGGCCGTTGCCCACACCGCGACGAAGACGACGAAGAAGGCGATGCCGAGCAAGATGCGCGAGCTCGGGGCGACGGGGGTGAGAGGTTTCATCGCCAGTCCCTGCTGCGCGGCTGGCTGCAAGCCATGGAGCAGGCAAAGCCGCGAGTGGGTATGCGGCGGCGCTCGTGATGCAGCGGTCGGCGCGGCGCGCCGACTCCCCTGTGGTGCTCGGCCTCGTGGCCCGTCGCGAAACTCGCTCTGCTCACTGCGTTCGCTGCGCTCGAACAATCGCGACGAGTCAGAAGACGTTGCGCGCTGCGCGCGCGGCCACGAATCTTCCGCTCCTCGGCGCCGCATAAGTCGCGCCACCGCACACCCACCCGCGGCCTTGCACGCTCGTCCGCCCCACGCCTGCGGCAACCAGCAAGACTCGCCACGACTACTTCAAGAACCGCGTATCCGCGAGCTTCGACAGATCAGGCACCGCCTTGATGATGCCCGCCTCCATCAACAGGTCAGCCGCCTCCTTGCTGAACGCCGCGTGTTCGCCGGCGAAGAACTTCTGATTCGCGTCGCGGTCCTGCCAGCGCAGATACGCCTGGCTCTTTTCGAACGCTTCGCCGCTCTGCTTGACGTCGGCGCCCATGATCTCGAAGCTCTTCTTCGGATCGGCCTTGATCATCGCCACCGCATCGAAGTAGCCGTCGGCCAGCGCCTTGGCGGCCTTGGGGTTGTCAGCCAGGAACTTGGGCGTGCAGCCGAAGGTGTCCATGATCATCGGGTATTCCAGCGTGGTGGCGATGATCAGGCCGGCCGACGGCTTGGCGCGCACGGCGCTCAAGTACGGCTCGTAGGTCATCGCGGCGTCGATGCCGTCGGTGCCGGCGATCATCGCGTTGGCGGCGGCCTGCGGCTCGAGGTTGACCACCTTCACGTCCTTCACCGACAGGCCGTTCTTCTTCAGCATCCATGCCAACGTGAAGTATGGTGCGGTGCCGGGCGCACTCGCGGCGACGGTCTTGCCTTTCAGGTCGGCGATCTTCGTGATGTTGGGCTTGACCACCATGCCGTCCGCCCCGTAGCTCTTGTCGAGCTGGAAGATTTGCGTCGTGGCCACGCCGTTGGCG
>JBIODO010000514.1:0-2614 GCA_044445225.1 Burkholderiales bacterium | reverse complement strand
GGCCGCGGGCGGCGGCGCCAACGCGTTCAACCCCGCGGTGTCGCTGATCCTCTCCGGCACGGCGACCCACACGACGCTGGACCCTGCACGCTATGCGATCACCGGCTTCGCGGTGCCGCCCGAGGTGCAGATCGGCCCCGGCACCCGCGGCTTCAGCCTCGGCGAAACCGAGCTCGCGATGTCGGCCAGCATCGACCCCTGGTGGCGCGGCGCCGCCAACATCGCGCTGGAGCCCGACAACACGGTGTCGGTGGAAGAAGCCTTCGTGCAGACCACGGCGCTCGGCAACGGCTTCACGGTGAAGGCCGGGCGCTATCTGTCGGGCATCGGCTACCTCAACTCGCAGCACGCGCACACCTGGGACTTCGTCGATGCGCCGCTGGCCTATCAGGCCATGCTCGGCGGCCAGCTCGGCGACGACGGCGTGCAACTGGTATGGCTGGCACCGACCGACCAGTTCATCGAGCTTGGCTTGGAAGTCGGCCGCGGGCGCGAGTTTCCCGGCAGCGACACGTCGCGCAACGGCGCAGGGCTGGCGTCGATCGCGCTGCACACCGGCGGCGACATCGGCGACAGCCACAGCTGGCGCGCCGGCGTGTCGTACCTGAGCGCCAAGGCCAGCGACCAGGTGTTGACGCAGCTCGATGCCAACGACATGGAGATCGCCAGCCTCTTCAACGGCCGCACCAACGTCACGGTGATCGACGCGGTGTGGAAGTGGGCGCCCAACGGCAACGCCACGCGCACCAGCTTCAAGCTGCAAGGCGAGTGGTTGCGCAGTTCGCGCAGCGGCACGCTCGCCTACGACACGGCGGGCGCCAACCTGCTGGGCGACTTCGCGCAGGCGTCCACCGGCTGGTACCTGCAAGCGGTCTATCAGTTCGTGCCGCGCTGGCGCGTGGGCCTGCGCACCGAGCTGCTTGACGCCGGCGCGGTGTCGTATGTCGGTCCCACGCTGTTCGACGCCAACGGCTACCAGCCGCGCAAGAACACGCTGATGGTGGACTTCAGCGCCAGTGAGTTCTCGCGCCTGCGGCTGCAGTACGCGCGCGACCAGGCGCGCATGGGCTTCACCGACAACCAATGGCAACTGCAGTACCAGATGAGCCTGGGCGCGCACGGCGCCCACAGCTTTTGAGCTGTACTGTCCACGTGATCGAGGTGTTCAACATGAAGACTCAAAAGATCCTGACGATGTTCCTGCTGGCTGCATCTGGGTGGCTCGCCACACCCGCGCACGCGGCGCTGCGCGTGCTCGCCTGCGAGCCCGAATGGGGCGCGCTCGTGCTCGAGCTCGGTGGCCCGCTGGTCGATGTGTCGGTGGCCACCAGCGCGCTGCAGGACCCGCACCAGATCCAGGCCAAGCCGAGCCTGATCGCCCGGGCGCGCAACGCCGACCTGGTGGTGTGCACCGGCGCCGAACTCGAGATCGGCTGGCTGCCGGTGTTGCTGCAGCAATCGGGCAACGCCAAGATCCAGGCCGGCCAGCCCGCCAACTTTGCGGCGGCCGATTTCGTGCGCAAGCTCGACGTGCCCACGCAGGTCGATCGCTCGCAAGGCGACGTGCACGCGGCCGGCAACCCGCACATTCAGACCGACCCGCGCAACATCGCGCTGGTGGCCACTGCGCTCGGCGCACGCCTGCAGCAGGTCGATGCCGGCAATGCCAATCAGTACGCAGAACGCGCCAAGGACTTTCAGCAGCGCTGGCAGCAGGCCAGCGCGCGTTGGACTGCCAAGGCCGCGCCACTGAAGGGCGTCGCGGTGGTGTCGCAGCACAAGGCGTTCAGCTACCTGTACGACTGGCTCGGCATGAGGGAGGTCGCCGTGCTCGAGCCCAAGCCCGGCGTCGAACCGTCGGTGTCGCACCTGCAGCAGGTACTCGAATCGCTGAAGGCGCAGCCGGCGCGGCTGGTGGTGTATGCGGCGTACCAGGATGGGCGCCCGTCGGAGTGGTTGCAGAAGAACGCCGGCATTCCCGCCGTGCGGCTGCCGTTCACGGTGGGCGGCAGCGACAGCGCGAAGCCCGACTTGTTCGGCCTGTTCGACGACACCGTCGATCGGCTGCTCGCCGCCATCGGAAGCGTCAAATGAACTGGCACGCGCTCGACTGGACCATCCTCGGTCTGCCGCTGGTGGCCGGCCTGCTGGTGCTGGCCACGCACGTGCCGCTGGGTGCGCAGGTGCTCGACCGCGGCATCGTGTTCATCGACCTCGCGGTTGCACAGATGGCGGGGTTGGGCGTGATCGTCGCCGACGCGTTGGGCTTCCCCGACCGCGGCATGGCGATGCAGGCCGCTGCGGTGGCCGCCGCGCTCGGCGGCGCCGCGCTGCTGGCATGGACCGAGCGCCGCGCCGCGCAACAGCAAGAGGCGTTGATCGGCGTGTCGTTCGTGCTCGCCGCGTGTGCCAGCATCCTGGTGCTGGCCGGCAACCCGCACGGCGGCGAGCACCTGAAGGACCTGCTGGTCGGCCAGATCCTGTGGGTCGACAGCGCGCAACTCGCCTGGCTGGCGCTGGTGTCGGCGCTCGTGCTCGTCGGCATGCGTGCCGGCATCACACGGCGCTTTGGCCGCTTCGGCTTCTATGGCTTGTTCGCGCTCGCGGTCACCGC
>JBIODO010000513.1:0-2615 GCA_044445225.1 Burkholderiales bacterium | reverse complement strand
CTTCATCTGCAGGTGCTTGCGCGCCTCGGCCGACGGATACCAGTTGCCGTTGCGGCCGAAGCTGCAGTTCGACGCTTCGATGCGATCGAGCAGCAGCGTGATCTCTTTCTGCGCGGCGCCAGAGAGCTCGGCCGCCGACGCAGCCGCAGACACCACCAGCGCCCCGCAGGCCATCACCGCCCAACGCAAGATGAACGTCCTGCTCATGCAATTCACTGCTGTGCGCTCCGAAATCTGGCCGGCAGATTAACGCGTCCTGCATTGCCATGAGCACCGTCGGGCCGATGATGGCGGCGCCAGGCTGTGGCCAGCCGCACGCGGCCTAGGGTATTCCACGAGAGTGCCGCGCGGCAGCCCTCGATGGCCGACCCGTCTTCCGTTGCGGCGACATCGGGGCGTCGCTGCGCGGCGCCGCGTGTAAACGCTGTTGAGACGTTTCACACCTGGCGCCTAGCATCCATGCCGACGCCGCGAAGGGACCCTCACGATGGCTCGCACCGCTTACTTCGATCTGGCCCAGGCGCCGCCCGCCTACACCGAGTTGCTGGGCGAACGCCCGCCGCTGAACCTGTATCGCATGCTGCCCCATGCCGGGCCGGCGGCGGTGGGCTTTCTCAAGCTCGGCGGCGCGTTGTTGCGGCGCAGCGAGCTCGATCCCCCATTGCGTGAGATCGCGATCCTGCGGGTGGGCATGATCAGTGGCGCCACCTACGAAGTGCACCAGCACAAGCGCCTGGCACGCAAGGCAGGCCTGGCGCCGCAGAAGATCGCCGCTCTCACCGAGCCGGGCGGCGGCCTGGCCGTGTTCGACGAGCGCGAGCGTCTCGTGATCGACTTCACCGACCAGGTGGTGCATCACGTCAAGGTCAACGACCAGATGTTCGCGCAAGCGCAGTCGTTGCTCGGCGAACGCCCGCTTGCCGAACTGGTGCTGACCATCGGCTTTTACATGATGGTCAGCCGCTTCCTCGAGAACTACGAAGTCGACATCGAGCCCCCGGGATTCATCGACTGACACTGCAGCGCCACGCCATGAACCACGCCCCCACCGAGATCGACCCGTCACGCTCGATGTTTGCCGAGACGCTGGGCCGCACGCGCGGCCGCGCGCGGCTGTCGGGCTGCAAGGTTGTGGTGGTGGGCGCGGGTCAACGCGCGAGCCCGCCCGGCGAGACGGTGCCGGTGGGCAACGGCCGCGCCATCTCGATCCTCGCCGCGCGCGAGGGCGCCGCGGTTGCCTGCATCGACTCGGTGGCCGCAGCCGCCGAGGCCACCGTCGCGATGATCTCCCAGGAGGATGGCAGCGCCTTCGCCGACGTGGCCGACGTGCGCGAGGCGGCGTCCATCGCGCCGCTGCTGGCGCGTTGCGCCGAGCGCCTGGGCGGCCTCGACGGCTTGGTGCTCAACGTGGGCATCTCGCGCGGCCTGCCGCTGGAGAGAATCAGCGCCGACACCTGGGATGACGAGTTCGCGGTCAACCTGCGCAGCCACATGCTCTTTGCCCAAGCCGCGCTGCCGCTGATGGCCGAGGGCGGCTCGATCGTGCTGATCTCGTCGCTGGCCGCGCTGCGCAATCAGTCGCGCAATCCGGCCTACGAAGCGTCCAAGGCGGGGCAGGTGTCGCTGGCACGCGCCATCGCGGTGGCCGGCGAGAGCAAGGCGATCCGCTGCAACGCGGTGCTGCCGGGGCTGATGGACACGCCGATGGGCCGCGACGCCACCCGGCGGCGCCCCAACCGCGCGGCCGCGGTGCCGTTTGGCCGCCAGGGCACAGGCTGGGAGGTGGGCCACGCCTGCATCTTCTTGCTGTCGCATGAAGCGAGCTATGTCAACGCGCACGCGCTGGTGGTCGATGGCGGGCTCGGCGTGGGCGTGTGGCGCAGCCAATGACCACCACCGAGGCGGCCTGGCGGCCACCTCCCCCTCCAGGGGGCTAAAGCCCGGACATGAAAGGTCCAGTGGACCTTTCATGCCTGGCGAAGGGCCGGGCGGCCGGACCGGCGCGGCCTGCAAGTCACACCCGCGGACCGGCAGAGCCGGGTCCGCGGTGTCCACTTGATTGGCAAGCGTGATGTTTGTGCCTCTCGCTCCAGCTTGCGCTCGGCGCTGTTCAGGCTGTTGGCCAGCAGCACCACGTAGCCGGCGGCGCGCAGCCGGTCTTCCAGCGCGTGGAAAACCTTGCAGTACAACGGCTTGGTGACGTCGGTCAGCATGCAGCCGATGGTGCGGCTGGCCCGCATGCGCAGCGATCGCGCCGCGTGGTTGGGCCGTTAGCCGAGTTCGACTATCGCCGCCTGCACCCGCTCGCGCAACCCATGGGCGACGTTGGCCGCGCCGTTGACCACGCGAGACGCGCTGCCCACCGACACGCCAGCGTGCGCCGCGACGTCGCGGATGCCGATGCGTTGCGCGCGCAGTCGCCCCGTCATCGCTGCACCGCGGATGATGCGCGTGCGCGTGCCGCGCGGCAGCAGATCTGTGCGAGCAGCCGAGCGTGGCTCATGCAACTCATCGTACCCTGGCGGGCGCCGCCTCGGCGCGCTTGGCCCACCGGCGCGCAGCAACTGCGGCACACTCGAGCAACCCGCTCACCGCCACGGCTGCCGCCTGCACCG
>JBIODO010000512.1:0-2617 GCA_044445225.1 Burkholderiales bacterium | reverse complement strand
GTCAACGTGCAGCACCTGGAGACGCTCAACGACGTGGTCACCGGCATCACCGGCATCCGCGTGTGGGAGACGGTGCCCGATCGGGTGTTCGACGAAGCCGACGAAGTGGTGATCGTCGACCTGCCCCCCGACGATCTGTTGCAGCGCCTGAAGGAAGGCAAGGTCTATCTGCCGCAGCAGGCCGCCACCGCCGTGCGCAATTTCTTTCGCAAGGGCAACCTGCTCGCGTTGCGCGAGCTGGCATTGCGTCGCACCGCTGACCGCGTGGACGACGAGATGCTGCTGTACCGGCGCACCCAGGCGGTGGCTCCGGTGTGGCAGACGCGCGAGGCGCTGCTGCTGTGCATCGGACCGGACGAACGGTCGGAGAAGCTGGTGCGTGGCACGGCGCGGTTGGCCGGGCAGCTCGACGTGCCGTGGCACTGCGTCTACGTCGAGACGCCGCGCCTGCAGCGGCTGCCCGACGCGGCGCGCCAGCGCGTGCTGCGCGTGCTCAAGCTGGCGCAGGATGCCGGCGCTGAAACCGCCACGCTGGCCGGCGATTCGCTGCCGGCGGCGATCGTCAAGTACGCGCACGACCACAACCTGTCGCGCGTGGTGCTCGGCCGCGACACCGGGCGCTGGCTGCCACCGTGGCGCAACACGCTGGCCGAGGCAGTCGGTGTGCTCGGCAAGGATCTCGATGTGATGCAGATCGCGTTGCCGGCGCGCGAATCGACGGGCTGGCGTGCCAAGGCCGGCACGACGGCTGTCGACGCGCCGCAGCGACCGCAGGCCTGGCGGCCGTATGCGATGAGCGCACTCATCTGTGCCGTCGCCGCCGCGGCAGCGTGGCCGCTGCTGCCGGTGTTCGAGTTGTCCAACATCGTGATGGTGTTCCTGCTGGCCGTGGTGATCGCGGCCGTGCGGTACGGCCGCGGACCGTCGGTGCTCGCCGCGTTCCTGAGTGTCGGCGCGTTCGACTTTCTCTACGTGCCGCCGCGCTATTCGTTCAGCGTGTCCGACGTGCAGTACCTGCTGACCTTCGCCGTGATGCTGGCGGTGGCGCTGGTCATCGGGCAGCTGACGGCGGTGTTGAAGTGGCAGGCGCGCGTGGCGCAGCTGCGCGAAGAGCGCATGAGCGCGCTCTACCAGATGTCGCGTGCGTTGTCGGCTGCACTGATGTTCGAACAGGTCGCCGATTTCGTGGGCCGTTTCCTGCAATCCGAATTCGAGGCGCGGGCCGCATTGATGGTCGCCGACGCCAACGACCGGGTGACGCAGCCGGTGCCGTCGCCGGCATTGCCGGCGGGCATCGACGCCGGCATCGCCCAATGGGCGTTCGACCATGCGGAGGCTGCAGGGCACGGTACCAACACGCTGCCCGCGTCGCCGATTCTTTACCTGCCACTGAAGGCGCCGATGCGCATGCGCGGCGTGTTGGCGATCGAGCCGCGGGTGCCGGCGCGACTCGCCGGCCCCGAGCAGCGCAGGCTGCTGGAAACTTGCGCCTCGTTGGTCGCGCTGTCGCTGGAGCGCATCCACTATGTCGACGTGGCGCAGCACACCACGGTGCAGATGGAGTCCGAGCGGCTGCGCAATTCGCTGCTGGCCGCCATCTCGCACGACCTGCGCACTCCGTTGGCGGCACTGGTGGGCATGGCCGATTCGCTGGCGATGGGCGCACCCGGCACCGATGTCCGGCGCACGGAAGTCGCGCGCGCAATCCGCGAGGCGGCGTTGCGCATGAATTCGCAGGTGAACAATCTGCTGGACATGGCGCGCCTGCAATCCGGCCAGGTGCAGCTGAGCCGGCAGTGGCTGCCTCTTGAAGAAGCCATCGGCGGCGCGCTTCGATCGATGGCGGGCACGCTCGATCCGCAGCGCGTTCGCACGTCGCTGCCGCCCGACCTGCCGCTGCTGCATGTGGACCCGGCGCTGTTCGAGCGCGTGTTGTGCAACCTGCTGGAGAATGCCGACAAGTACACGCCCGCGGGCACGCCGATCGAGATCAGCGCCGGTGCGGTTGGCGAGCACATCCGCATCGTCGTCGACGATCACGGGCCGGGGCTGCCGGTCAACCGCGAAGAAGCGATCTTCCAGAAGTTCGAGCGCGGCAAGAAGGAAAGCGCCACGCCGGGCGTCGGTCTCGGACTGGCGATCTGCCGCGCCATCGTCGAAGCCCATGGCGGCACGATCGTCGGCCAGACACGGCCCGGCGGCGGTGCCCGCTTCGTCATCGAGTTGCCGCGCGGCGAGCCGCCCGCCATGGACGCGCTCGAAAAAGAAGATGTCCATGGGGAGGCCGGATGAGCGAACCCACGCCGCGGATTCTCGTGGTCGAAGACGAAGCGGAGATCCGCCGCTTCGTCACTCAGTCGCTGGAGCGCGACGGCTTCGAGGTCCATCAGGCGGAGACGCTGCAACGCGGATTGATCGAAGCCGGCACGCGCCGCCCCGACCTGTTGGTGCTCGACCTCGGCCTGCCCGATGGCAACGGCGTCGATCTGATCCGCGAACTGCGCGGCTGGTCGAACATGCCCATCCTCGTGCTGTCGGCGCGCATCGACGAGGCCGACAAGATCGAGGCCCTCGACGCCGGCGCCGACGACTACCTGATCAAGCCATTCGCGGTGGG
>JBIODO010000511.1:0-2633 GCA_044445225.1 Burkholderiales bacterium | reverse complement strand
TTCGCGCTCAAGGAGATGAGCAAGGGCGCGATTTTCGCCGCGCTCGAGGAGGTCGGCGCGGAGCTCGAGACGGTGCGCGCCCAGCACCCCGATCTGGTGGAGCAGGTGCACGCTGGCACCGAGTGGATCAGCCGGTCGTTGACGGCGCTGATGGCGGACCCGCGCTACGCCCTGCTGAACGCCAAGCGCCTGTGTGAAATGGTGATCGACGTGCTCGTGGCCTCGGAGCTGCTGCAACAGGCTGTACACTCGGAGGAGAAGCTCGTGCTGGCCACGACCTTCATCCACCGCCGCATGCTGGCCGTGGAGATGAAGGCCCGCCGCATCAGCAGCGGGGACGCGTCGCGGCTGCAGCGGTACGACCGCATCCTGCAGCTGTCACGGGAGGAGTGAGGCGTCGCCGCGCCCGACGGGCAGCACCCGATAGCCTTCCGGTCGGACAGGGACTTCCGGCGCGCTCAGCTGGCGGTGAGAGCCGCTGGCCTGTCTCTCCGCCGGCACGCGACTGACGCACGCGGTCGGGAGGGGCCCCGACCGCGTGCGTCGGCGCCCCGACCTTGCCCTCACCCCGGCACGCGACCCTGCCAGCGGAGCAGCCACCGCATGCACCGGTGCCCGAAGTCGACGGGGTCGCAGTACATGAGCGGACAGCCGCCGACGATGCATCCGATGCGGCGCGCCGCGCACTCCCGCACCGCTGTTTCGGAGACGCTACCGTCACCGAAGGACCTGTGGAGCCATACCCGGCGCACGCCGCGCTCGGCGCACTGCCGCACGACCGCGACAGAGACATCGGGGGGCGTGACGATCACCACGCCGTCGATAAGCCCGGGAACCGATGCAAGATCGGGGCAGCATCTCGCGCCTTCGACTTCGGAGGCGTTCGGGTTGATGGCGACGACATCGTAGCCAGCGTCACGCAGCTTCCGGTAGACGGCGTTGGCTGGCTGCCCGGGGTCTCGCGAGACGCCGGCGACGGCGAAACGCCTTCCGGACAGAAACTCAGCGACCGGTTCGGGAACTCTCGCCATGAGGGCGACCTCGGTTACGCCGTTTCTTCAGGTCATCGATGATCGCCTGCGCCTGCGCCGGGCTGATGACGCCGCGGAAGTGCGGCATTGACGGCTGGTGCTCGTCCAGCATGTGCCACACCGTGCCGCGCAGCGCTTCGGGATCGCAGCGGGCGAAGTAGGCGCGGTCGAATATGACCGTCGGCGCCGGAGCCACTTCCGCGAAGCTGCCCGTGCCGGTGCCGTGCGCGCCGTGACAGTCGGCGCAGTACTCCGAGTAGGTCGTGAAGCCGGGGGAGAGCAAGCGCACGAAGGTGGTGACCTGCCTGGCCTGCTCCTCGGTCACGCGTGGCGTGAGCGCCGGCATGCCGGCGCGGCCGTGACGGGCTGCGGTGACCAGCTCGGCATCGCTCATCGCGTGCTGGAATGCGGGGTCGGAGAAGTCGCGTGGCGCGCGTACGCCGGGCGGCAGGGCGCCGGTCGAGCGGCCGTAGGCCCCGTGGCAAGGCTCGCAGCGCGTGATGTAGACCGCCGAGCCCTGGTCCGCGGTGTGCCAATCGACCTCCGGCAGACGCTGCATGTAGGCGATCAGCGATTCCACATCGGCGGCGCGGGCGCGCATGGCAGGCAGGTCGAGCGCGAGCTCGAGCGGGCGGCCATCGAGTATCCGCCGCACCAGGTCGTTGGTGGGATACTTGTCGAGAAAGTCGCCGCGCAGATCGCGCGGCTTGCTGACAAAGATCGCCGCGTTGGGGCCGTCGCCCCGCCCGCTCACGCCATGGCACGGCGCGCACTGCTGCAGGTAGAGCAACTGCGCGCCGGGCGCGGCGTGGGCGGTGTCGAGCGGTCTCAGGAATGGCGCGAGACACAGCGCCAGGACTGCTGCCCCAGCCCGGAATCCGTGGGTCATTTGACCCCCCGCCTCGTCTTTCTTCCACTACCTGGCCTTGCGGCGGGCACCCGCGCTCGCACCGGAGCCCGCCGTCGCGGCCCGGCGCGCCGGGACCGTTTCGTGCCGACTGCTGTCTGCAGCTCGTCGAAGGCGGCGCGGATCATGCGCTGGAAGCGGTCGGCGTCGGGCATGAGCGTCTCGTCGGTGTTGAGGCCGAGGAAGAGGTGCTCGCGGTAGCCGTACAGCGCCACGCTGACCGGGCTGTGCAGGGCCACCGGCGCAAACGGGTAGGCGGCGACGATCTCGGCACCGGCGAGATAGCGCGGCACCAGAATGCCGGGAACGTTGGTGACGATGAAGTCGATGTTGCCAAAGGTGGCCTCGGTGAGCCAGGTGACGAGCTGGCGCGGTAGCACGCTGAGCGCCTCCGCGAGCAGGGGCGAAGCGCGCGATGCCGGATCCGCCTTCTTCGCCTCCATGCGCGCGTGCACCTCGCGGTAGGTGGCGAGCGGATCGGCCAGCCGGATGGGCAGGGGCACGAGGATGCCGGTGGCGACGTTGCCGACGTGCGCCTTCTCGGCCCATTCCTCGGGCTTGCGCAGGTTGACTGGCACCAGCGTCATCAGTTCCTCGACCGCCAGCCGGTGGGCGCGGTGCCACGCGCCCATGGCGCGCGCCATGATGGTGAGGATGACGTCGATCATGGTGCCGCCGAGGGCGTGCTTCACCGC
>JBIODO010000510.1:0-2674 GCA_044445225.1 Burkholderiales bacterium | reverse complement strand
GTCGGGCGACACCTTCACGCCCGACAGCGTACCGATCTTGCGATTGAACGCCTTGTGCGGCACCGTCAGGCGGGTCGCGATGCCAGCCTTCTCGATCACCTTGTTCCAGCGGCCGATGCCGGCCACCGAATCCTTGATGAAATCGTCGCGCAGCACCTCGTTGAGCGCGTTCAGCATCGGCACGTGCTTCTCCACCAGCTGGCCGCCCTGCACTTCGAGCACGGGGTAGTTGGCGCCCTTGAGCACATGGTCGTCGGCGCGCTTGCCTTCTTCGAAGCGGCCCTTGAGGCCCGAGCTGTAGAAGGTGGCCGCATTGCTCGACTGGTCCGCACCAAACAGGTCGATCGTCACGCTGTAGTGGAAGTTCAGGTAGCGCTGGATGGTCGGCAGATCGATCACGCCGGCGGCACGCAGCTTGGCAGGGTCGTCGGTCTTCAGCTCGTTCATCACCTGGCAGGTGCGCTGAATCACGCGCGACACGCCGCTCTCGCCGACGAACATGTGGTGCGCTTCTTCGGTCAGCATGAACTTGGTCGTGCGCGCCAGCGGATCGAACGAACTTTCGGCGAGCGCGCACAGCTGGAACTTGCCGTCACGATCGGTGAAGTAGGTGAACATGAACAGGCTCAGCCAGTCGGGCGTCTTCTCGTTGAAGGCACCGAGGATGCGCGGGTTGTCCTGGTCGCCCGAGCGGCGCTCGAGCAGCGCTTCGGCTTCTTCGCGGCCGTCGCGGCCGAAGTGCTTGTGCAGCAGATACACCATCGCCCACAGGTGGCGGCCTTCCTCGACGTTGACCTGAAACAGGTTGCGCAGGTCGTACAGGCTCGGACAGTTGAGCCCGAGGTGGCGCTGCTGCTCGACGCTGGCCGGTTCGGTGTCGCCCTGCGTGACGATGATGCGGCGCAGGTTGGCGCGGTGTTCGCCGGGGATGTCTTGCCAGGCGGGCTCGCCCATGTGGTCGCCGAAGTGGATCTTGCGGTTCGCCTCGGCGGGATTCAGGAAGATGCCCCAGCGGTACTCGGGCATCTTCACGTAGCCGAACTGTGCCCAGCCCTGCGGATCGACGCTGACGGCGGTGCGCAGGTAGACGTCGAAGTTCTGGCTGCCCTCGGGGCCCATGTCCTGCCACCAGTCGATGTAGTTGGGCTGCCACTGCTCGAGCGCGCGCTGCAGCGTGCGGTCCTCGCTCAGGTTCACGTTGTTGGGAATCTTCTCGCTGTAATTGATGCCGCTCATTTGGGGGTAGTCCTGTTCAGTGTCCGCAACACGTGGAAGTAAGGTTCAAGTGGGCACCGCAGATCCGGCTTTGCCGGGCTGCTGGTGGCGCCCCCTGGAGGGGGAGGCGGCCGCTAGGCCGCTTCGGGGGTGGGCCATCAAACTCTTTTCCAGTCGAACTGGGCCTTCTCGCCCTTGCCGTAGACCTTCAGCGCGCCCTTCTCGCCCACGGCGTTGGGGCGGATGAAGATCCAGTTCTGCCATGCGGTGAGGCGCCCGAAGATGCGGCTGGCCATGTTCTCGTGGCCGGCGAAGCGCAGGTTGGCCTCGAGGCCGGTCAGCGCATCGGGCGACATCGATACGCGCTCTTCGATCGCGATGCGCGTCTCGTCGGACCAGTCGATGTCGTCGGGCACCGACGTCACCAGGCCGAGCGCGAGCGCGGCATCGGCGTCGAGCGGTTGGCCGATCGCCTCCTTCGCGGCGCGCAGCGGCGCGGCCTCGCCGGAGAAGCGGCGCCCGAGGCGGGTCTGGTCGTTGGCCATCGGGTAGGCGCCGAAGTTGGCGTCCGACAGCGTGAGCTTCGGTGCGCGCGCCGCATCGTCGGGCAGCGCCAGCATGTAGGCACGATCGGCGGCAAACGCCAGCTCGGCCAGCGTGCCGGCGAAGCACGAGCCCGGCTCGATCAACGCGAACAGCGTGCGCGCCGAGACGTCCAGGCGGGCCAGCGTGCGCCGCAGCAGCCCTTGCGTCTCGCGCACCAACCAGTGGTCGGCGTGGCGCGCCATCGCCTGGTCGCAGGCGAGCACCTGGGCGGCATCACCTTCGGTCTTCAGCAGCCACAGGCCGATGTCAAGCTCGTTGGTGCGCAGGTGCAGGATGGCGTCGTCGAGCTGGCGCGCCATCGCCAGCGGCCACCATGCCGCGCCGGCGGCTTCGATGCCCGCGGTATCGGCAGGTTGTGGCGTCGCCGGTGCTTTGACGGTCAATGTGGCGCAGCGGCGCGCGCGATCGATCTGCACCGTCACGTGTTCGTAGCTCAGCGCGTCGGCGCCGACCGTGCGTTCGATGCGCGGCAGCGCCACACCTTTGGCCTGCGCCGGCCGATTGCTGCCCTCAGCCAGCTTGCGCGCGCGCTCTTGCACCGCGGCGCCGAACTGCGCCGGCTTGACCACCGCATCGACCAGACGCCACTGCACCGCGCGCTGGCCGCGCACGCCCTCGGTCGTCGTGCAGAAGATGTCGGCCAGGTCGTGCCGCACGTGGCGCTTGTCGGTGACCCGCGTCAGGCCGCCGGTGCCCGGCAACACGCCGAGCAGCGGCACTTCGGGCAACGACACGGACGACGAGCGGTCGTCGACCAGCACGATGTCGTCGCACGCCAGCGCGAGCTCGTAGCCGCCGCCCGCGCACGAGCCGTTCAGCGCGGCGACGAACTTCAGCCCCGAGTGCCTGGAGC
>JBIODO010000509.1:0-2679 GCA_044445225.1 Burkholderiales bacterium | reverse complement strand
TGTCGACCGCCTTCGCGCACGACCACCCGACCGCGGTGCGCTATCCGCGCGGCGCGGGTGTCGGCGTGGCGGTCGAGCCGGGCCTCGATACCTGGCCTTGGGGCCAGGGCGAATTGCGGCGCGAGTCCACGCTCGTTCGGGGTGGCGTCAGGCGCGTTGCCATCCTTGCCTTCGGCACCTTGTTGTACCCGGCGCTGCAGGCCGCCGAGCGGCTCGATGCCACGGTGGCCAACATGCGCTTCGTCAAGCCGCTCGACGAAGCGCTGGTGCTCAAGTTGGCGCGCGAGCACGATGCGCTTGTCACCGTGGAAGAGGGGTCGATCATGGGCGGCGCCGGCAGTGCGGTGGCCGAGTGCCTGGCCAAGGCCGGCCTGGCCGTGCCGATGCTGCAGCTGGGCTTGCCCGATGAGTTCGTCGACCACGGCGATCCGACCAAGCTGCTGTCGATGCTCGGGCTGGACGCGGCGGGCATCGAGCAGTCGATCCAGCGCCGTTTCGGCGCCAAGCTCGCGGTCGTGCGCCCGGCGGTGAACCATTGAGCCCGGCCGTGGCGGGGTTGACGCAGCCGCGACACGACGCCAGCTGACACAACGGCGACAATGGCCGCCTGCGGCGTGCTGCCGCTCGTGCCTTAAGCGATGACCAATCTCACCGACGCCCTGCACATCCCGGACACCCAGAGTGGACGCGACGAGCGCCGCGTGGCGATCCAGCGGGTGGGCGTCAAGGACGTGCGCTACCCGCTGACGATCCAGGTGGCCGGGGCCGTGCAGGCCACCGCGGCGCTGTGGGATCTGGACGTCGCATTGCCGGCCGAGGCCAAGGGCACGCACATGTCGCGCTTCGTTGCCTGGCTCGACGCGCTCGATGCGCCGCTCGACGCCGCGGCCCTGCGCGTGCAATTGGCGCACATGCTCGAGCAACTGGGTGCCCACGAAGGCCGCATCGAGGCGCGCTTCTCGTTCTTCCTGCGCAAGCGCGCGCCGGTGTCGGGCGTGCAGAGCCTGCTCGACTACCAAGGCCGCTGGATTGCCGAAACACGCGCCGGCGCCACGACCGTGTGGAGCGAAGTCGGCGTGCCGGTGAAGAGCCTGTGCCCGTGCTCCAAGGAGATCGCCGACTATGGCGCGCACAACCAGCGCTCGCTGGTGACGATCCGGCTCGAGCAGCTGCAGCCGCTGCCGTGGCACGAGCAGGTGCGCTTCGCCGAGGATGCAGCCTCCAGCGAGATCTGGCCGCTGCTCAAGCGCCCCGACGAGAAGTGGATCACCGAGCGCGCCTACGAAAACCCGAAGTTCGTCGAAGACCTGGTGCGCGACGTCGCGTTGCGGCTCAACGCCGATGCGCGGGTGGGGCGCTACAGCGTCGACGTCGAGAACTTCGAATCCATCCACAATCATTCGGCTTATGCGCGCATAGAGCGCGCGTAGCCTGCAGCGCCATCGCGTGACCCGCTCGATGTCGCCTGCCGCGGCGACCATCCACGATCCGTTTGCGATGCGCCACGCCGGGCGCGAGTTGTTGTCGCTGGCGCTGATCGACGCGCGCAACCGCACGCTGCGCTGGCTGAGCGCGTTCAACGGCGCCGATGTCGATGCGTTGCGCAACGAGTTCGATCCGCCGCTGTGGCTGGTGGGTCACGTGGCCTGGCATCAGGAGTGCGCGATCGCGCGCAATCTGCGCCGCGCGCAGGGCGCGGGCGCCGCAGGGACCACGACGCTGGCGTCGATCGAGCCGCGTGCCGATGCCTGGTTCGATCCGACGATCAGCAACCGCGAGCAGCGCTGGCGCGACACCGACGTGGCCGATGCGCACCTGCGCGACTACCTGGCCGCCACGCTGGAGACCACGCTCGAATTGCTCGAGCGCGCGCCTGAAGACGACGCCGGGCTGCAGTTGTTCCGCCTCGCGCTCGCCCACGAAGACTGGGCGGCCGAGTTGCTGACGGCGATGGCCCAGGCCGCCGCCCTGACCGGGCCCACCACTAAGGAGCTGTGGCCGATCTGGCCCTCGCGCGTGCGCCGCGAGCCGTTGTGGTTCGGCGCGCAACGCGTCAGCCTGGGCACGGCGCCCGGCGGTTTCGTGCCCGACAACGAGCGCTGGGCGCACGACGAGCCAGTGCCCGAGTTCGAGATCGACGCGCAGCCGGTGCAGTGGTCGCAGTACGTCGAGTTCGTCGACGATGGCGGCTACGATGAACCACGCTGGTGGGGCCAGTCCGGCTGGGCGTGGCTCGAGCGGCAGCAGCGCCGCGCGCCGCGCTACGTGGAGCAGACGGGCCGAGCCGTGCTCGCGCAGCGAGCCGGGCAGTTGCAGCGCGTGGCCTCCGCGCAGGCGGTGGCGCACGTGAGTTGGCACGAGGCCGATGCGTGGTGCCGCTGGGCCTCGCGGCGCCTGCCCACCGAGCCCGAATGGGAGATCGCTGCCACCACCGGCGTGTCACGCGGCTTCGTGTGGGGCGACGTGCACGAGTGGATGGCCGGGCGCGCGACGCGCTGGAGCGACGAGCCGCCGTCGCCCGCGCCGGCTTGGGCCGGCGACGCGAGCGCCGTGGCATTGCGCACGCTGCGCGTCACGCGCGGCGGCTCGTTGATGACCGAGCCGCGCCTGAAGCATCCCAAGGCGCGCGCCTTCTGCGGCCCCGAACACGACGCCGCGTTCGTGGGCTTTCGCAGCTGC
>JBIODO010000508.1:0-2699 GCA_044445225.1 Burkholderiales bacterium | reverse complement strand
CGCGGCGTCGGCCCGGGTGCCGGCGGCGCGCGCCACGACGAGGTCCTGCTTCTGCGCGGCGTAGGCCGCGCCGGGCACCGCTTGGGTCGCCTGCCACGCACCGAGCGCCACCCGGGTGCGCGGCAGCGCACGCGGCACCTCGGCCTCACGCACCGCCAGCGACAACAGCCACGCCAGCGGCGCGACGAAGAACACCAGCAGAAACGCTGCCAGCGGCAGCAGCAGCGCCCGCTTGCCACGCCCTCGCATGGCGGTCAACACATCGACCGGCCGCCGTCGATCACTTCGTGCCGGACCACTGCGTCCAGCGCTCGGCCAGCTTGTCGCCGTTGTCGATCCAGAACTTCGGGTCTTCGGCAAACGCCTGCTTCAGGATGTCGGGGTTGGTCGGCAGCTCGGCCATCAGGCTCTTGTCGACCAGCGGCGCCGCCCCGGCCGACGTGACGCCGTAGCGCACGTACTTCGGCAGCCTGGCCTGGTTGTCGGGCCGGCCCATGAACTCGATCAGCTTCTCGGCATTGGCCTTGTTGGGCGTGCCCTTCATGATGACCCACGAGTCCATGGTGTACGGCGTGTCCTTCCACACCATCTTGAAGTTCTTCTGGTCCTTCTCGTTGGCAGCGGTGATGCGGCCGTTGTAGGCGGTGGTGAACACCACGTCGCCGGCGGCGAGCATCTGCGGCGGCTGCGCGCCGCTCTTCCAGAACACCAGGTCGCTCTTGATCGAGTCGAGTTTCTTGAACGCGCGCTCGATGCCCTCGGGCGTGCGCAGCGTCTTGTAGACGTCTTTCGATGGCACGCCGTCGGCGATCAGCGCCACTTCGAGGTTCCACTTGGCGCCGTTGCGGATCGCACGCTTGCCCGGGTACTTCTTGGCGTCGAAGAAATCGGCCCAGCCGCTGGGCGCGTTCTTCACCTTGTCGCCGTCGTAGGCGAGCACCAGGTTGTAGATGATCGCGCCGACGCCGCAGGCGTGCACGGTGCCCGGCAGGTAGCGCGACGCGCCGCCGATCTTGCTGACGTCGAGCTTCTCGTACAGGCCCTCGTCGCAGCCGACCTCGAGCTCGTCGGCCTCCACCTGCACGACGTCCCACGCGTTGTTGCCGCCTTTGATCTTCGTGCGCAGCACGCCGAGGCCGCCGTCCCACGATTCGTCGAGCAGCTTGGTGCCCGCCGCGTTGAACGGCTTGAAGTACACCTCTTTCTGTCCGTCCTGGTACGCGCCGCCCCACGACACCACGGTGAGGTCGTGCGATTGCGCAGCCGCGCCGAGCGCGGCGGCCCCCAGCGCCGCTGCCGCGGCCGCGTGGATGAGGGTGGTGGTGATCCGGTTCATCTTTCACTCCTGTCGTCGTTGAAATCAGCTCGTCTGCCAATCTAGAAAGCCCATGCGTCTTCGGCACGGAAAGCCAGGTCGATGTCCTGCCCCGTCGCGAGCCCGGGCGGCAACGCCGAGGCGTTGACCTTGGCGAACCATTGCGTGGCCGCCGATGCGGCGCCATGCAACTGCACCACCAGGCGCCAGTGGTCGCCCTGGTGGATCGCATCGACCAGCGTCGCGCGCAGCCGGTTCTCCGCCTGCAAAGTGCGCGCATCAGTGGCGATGCGCAGCGCCTCGGGGCGCACGCACAGCGTGGCGGCCGCGCCCGGCCGTTGCCCGAATGCAGGGCCGCCGCGCGCGCGCAGCGCCGAGCCGTCGGCCGCGCGCAGTTGCACCGCCGCGCCGGCGCTGCCCGACTCGACCGCGGCGTCGATCATGTTGTTGTCGCCCAGGAAGCCGGCGACAAACGGATTGGCCGGCGCGTCGTACAGCTGCTTGGGCGTGGCGAGCTGTTCGACGCGGCCCTGGTTGAACACCGCGACGCGGTCCGACAGCGTCATCGCTTCGGATTGGTCGTGCGTGACGTACACCATCGTCACGCCGAGCTCGCGGTGCAGCCGCCGGATCTCGAGCTGCATCTGCTCGCGCAGCTTCTTGTCGAGCGCCGACAGTGGCTCGTCCATCAGCACCAGCCGCGGCTCGAACACCAGCGCACGCGCCAACGCCACGCGCTGCTGCTGGCCGCCGGAGAGCTGCTGCGGCCGGCGTTGCGCATAGTCCTGCAGGCGCACCTTCGCCAGCGCGGCGGCCACGCGCGTGCGCGCCTGGTCAGCCGCCACCTTGCGCACCGACAGTGGAAACGCCACGTTCTGCGCCACCGTCATGTGCGGGAACAGCGAGTAGCTTTGGAACACCACGCCCATATTGCGCTTGTGCGGCGGCAGCGCCTCGATCGGCTTGCCGTCGAGCCGGATGTGGCCACTCGTGGGCCGCTCGAAGCCGGCCAGCAGCATCAGCGTGGTGGTCTTGCCCGAACCCGACGGCCCCAACAGCGTGAGGAACTCGCGGGCGTCGATGTGCAGGTTCAAGTCGTCGACCGCCGGCAGCACCGTGTCGGCGTAGACCTTGCGCACGTGCTCGAACTCGATCAGCGCCATGCTGGCTGTGGCCGATGCGCGCGGCATCGGCAGGCTTGCGACGGGCGCTGATTATCGCGGGGCTCGAGCGCTGGCCGGATGATCGCGCGCAAGCGCAGACCGCCCGCTGTCAGTGAGGCCCATACCGCGCATCGCGTTTCGCCGTGCGTCAGCGCGGCGCGTTGCGCCTCGTGTCACCGGGCGTGCAGCGATAGAAGCGAGCGAACGCGATGTTCAGGTGG
>JBIODO010000507.1:0-2725 GCA_044445225.1 Burkholderiales bacterium | reverse complement strand
GCCACCAGCGCGTCGGGCAGCTGCAGCGCGCCGACGCGCCGGCTCTCGCTCTCCACGAACACCGGCCGCTGCGCATCGAAGCCACGCAGCGTCTGCCACAGCAGCGTGTCGAAGGCCTTTTGCGAGGGCTGCGGGCAATCGGGCAGGCCGCCGAGCACCGAGCCGCGGTGGCAGGCCAGGGCCTCGAGGTCGAGCACCTGCGCGCCGGCCTCGGCCAGCGCGTGCAGCAGCCGCGTCTTGCCGCTGCCGGTGCGCCCCGCGATCACGGTGAACTGCAGGCGCTGCGGCAGCGCGGCGAGGTCGTCGCGCACCACCGCGCGAAAGGCCTTGTAGCCACCGTTCAGCCGCGTGGTGCGAAACCCGATCTGGTCGAGAAACCACGCCAGCGCGCCCGAGCGCTGGCCGCCGCGCCAGCAATACACCAGCGGTTGCCACTCGCGCGGCTTGTCCTGCACCCAACGCTCCACATGGACGGCGATGTTGCGCGCCACCATCGCGGCGCCCACTTTGCGCGCGGTGAGCGGCGAGACTTTCACGTACAGCGTGCCCACGGCGCGGCGCTCCTCGTCGTCGAGCACCGGCCAGTTGACGGCGCCCGGCAGGTGGTCTTCGGCGAACTCCGCCGGCGAGCGCACGTCGATCACCGCGTCGAAGCGCTCGAGTGCTGGCGCGGCCTCGGCGGCCGCTATCGCGCGCAGGGTCACCGCAACGCCGTTGCGGCCGGCGCCGGGGTCTTCACCGGTGCGATGGCATCGAGCAGCTCGCTCTCGATCTCGAGCTGCTCGCGGTTGTGCTGCAGCGCTGCGCCGTCGACCAGGAAGGTGTCTTCCACGCGCTCGCCGAGCGTCGAGATCTTGGCCAGCTGCAGGTTCACGTGGTGACGCGCGAGCACGCGCGCGATGCCGTACAGCAGGCCCGAGCGGTCGCTCGCGCTCACCGAGAGGATCCAGCGCTGCGCCCGCTCGTCGGGCCGCAGCGACACGCGCGGCGTCACCGGGAACGAGCGCACGCGCCGCGACACGCGGCCGCGGCTCGGCTCGGGCAGCGGCCCTTCGGCCTGCAGCGCCTTGACGAGGCTGGTTTCGATCAGCGAGATGAGGTCGCGATAGCCCGCCGCGTCGTCGGCGTCGTAGGCCGGGTGCACCACCTGGAAGGTGTCGAGCGCATAGCCGGCGCGGCTGGTGTGGATCTTGGCGTCCTGGATCGAGAAGCCCGCGCTGTCGAAATAGCCGCAGATGCGCGCGAACAGGTCCGCGCGATCGGGCGAGTACACCAGCACCTGCAGCCCTTCGCCCACCGGCGAGGGCCGTGCGCTGACCACCGGCACGTCGGTCTTGACGTGGCGCCACAGCATGCGCGCGTGCCACGCGATGTCCATCGCGTCGTGACGCGCGAAGTAGCTCACGTCCAGCGTGTCCCACAGCGGCTTTTCGGTGCCGGGCAAGGCCGAACGCAACGCCAGCAGGTTGCGCGCCTCGAGCTTGCGCGCTTCGATCTCGGCGTCCATGTTCGGCGTAGCGCCGCCCAGCACGCGCAACGTCAGGCGGTACAGGTCTTCGAGCAGCTTGCCCTTCCACGCATTCCACACCTTCGGGCTGGTGCCGCGGATGTCGGCCACCGTCAGCAGATACAGCGCGGCCAGGCGCCGCGGGTCGCCCACCTGCTTGGCGAACGCGGTGATCACCTGGGCGTCGGAGAGATCCTCCTTCTGCGCGATGTGGCTCATCGTCAGGTGATGCCGCACCAGAAACTCGATCAACGCCGCGTCGTCCTTCTCGATCGCATGATCGCGGCAGAAACGCCGCACCTCCCGGCCGCCGAACACCGAATGATCGCCGCCGCGGCCCTTGGCCACGTCGTGGAAGAGGGCCGCCACGTACAGGATGTAGGGCTTGTCCCACTGCGACGCCAGCTGCGAGCAGAACGGGTACTCGTGCGCGTGCTCGGGAATGAAGAAGCGCCGCACGTTGCGCAGCACCATCAGGATGTGCTGGTCCACGGTGTACACGTGGAACAGGTCGTGCTGCATGCGCCCGACGATGCGGCGGAACACCCACAGCGTGCGCCCGAGCACCGAGGTTTCGTTCATCAGCCTGAAGGCGTGCGTCTGGCCGAGCGGCTGCTTGAGGATCTCCATGAACTGCGCGCGCACCGCGGGGTCGTGGCGGAACGACCCGTCCATCGCATCGCGCGCCTGGTACAGCGCGCGCAGCGTGCGCGCCGAAAGCGCCTTGATGCCTTGCACCTGCTGGTAGATCAGGAACGTCTCGAGGATCGCCGAGCGGTCGGTGAGGTACAGATCGTCGCGCGCCACCTCGAGCAAACCGCCGCGATCGAGAAAGCGTTCGTTGATCGGGCGCATCGGCTGGTCTTCCGAGCCGGTGATGCGCTCCTCGATGTTGAGCATCAGGATCTTGTTGAGCTGCTGCACCGCCTTGGCCGCCCAGTAGTAGCGGTGCATCAGCACTTCGCTCGAGCGATGCCCCTTGCCAGGCTTGATGCCGAAGCTCTCGGCGACGGCAGTCTGCAGATCGAACACCAGCCGGTCCTCGCGGCGGTCGGCGATCGCATGCAGCCGTGCGCGGATGAGCTTGATCGTGCCCTCGTGGCGCTGCAGCCGCCGCACCTCGTAGGCGGTGGTCAGCCCCTTGGCTGCCAGCTCGGCCCAGGTGCGGCCCAGGCCGGCCGCGCGGGCGACCCAGATCACCACCTGCAGGTCGCGCAG
>JBIODO010000506.1:0-2746 GCA_044445225.1 Burkholderiales bacterium | reverse complement strand
GCATCGACCTGTGGCTGGCCGCCTTCGCGCAAGGTGCCAACCAGGTGTGGGTGTTGTTGACCGCCGAGGAGGCGCCCGAATATCGCCAGGCTCTGGGCGAACAGATGGCGCTGGCGCAGGCCGTGTTGAGTGGCCTCGGGTACGGCGAGCGCCATTTCAAGCTGATCGAGGCCCGCGATGCGCGCGACCTGCCCGCGCTCGATGCCGCGCTGCGCGAGGCGCCCGCCACCGGCGTGGCGCGCGCGGCCACGTTCAACGCGCAGGCCAGCAAGCGCGGCACGCTGGATCTCGCGATCGAGCACCTGCTGACCCACGCGCCAAAGCGCACCGAAGCGATTGCGCTACCCGCCGCTGGCGCGCCGTTCGGCAGCCTGGCTGTCAACAAGGACACCTGCACGATGTGCCTGAGCTGTGTCGGTGCCTGCCCCGAGGGCGCGCTGCTCGACAATCCCGAGCGGCCGCAGTTGCGGTTCATCGAAAAGAACTGCGTGCAGTGCGGCCTGTGCGCAACCACCTGCCCCGAGTACGCGATCACCCTGGAGCCGCGCCTGTGGCTGGCCGACGACGGCAAGGCACGCAAAGAGCCGCGGGTGCTGCATCAGGTGGAACCGTTCCGCTGCGTGCGTTGCGGCAAGCCGTTCGGCACCTTGCGCGCGATCGAGACGATGATCGGCAAGCTCGCCGGCCACTCGGCATTTCAAGGTGCGGCCGCCGAGCGCCTGAAGATGTGCGGCGACTGCCGCGTGATCGACATGCACACCAATCCCAACGAAGTGCGCATCACCGACCTATGAGCGACGCACGGCCGCTCCGAAGGCGCTCGCTCCCCCTCGGGGGGACGGCGCGCAGCGCCCAGGGGGCCAGATGAACGACACCACCGCATCCCCGTTGCGTTTCAGCACCGCCGACGGCGGCGAAGAGCTCGCGCGCGCCGAGCTCTACGGCTTGCTCGCACAGCTGTGGCTGGCGCCGCCCGACCAGGCGCTGCTGGACCAATTCAAAGTGGCCGTCACACAGGCGCCCGAGGCCGGCGGCCATCTCGAAACGCCCTGGCAGGCGCTGGTGGCGGCGATGCGCGCGACCGACGTGGCCGGGGCCGCCGAGGAGCACGATGCGCTGTTCGGCGGCGTGGGCAAGCCCGAGATCTTCGTCTACGCGTCGTACTACCTGAGTGGCTTCCTCAACGAGAGGCCGCTGGCACATCTGCGCGACGAACTGCAACGCCTGGGCCTGACGCGCGACGACTCGCGCGGCGAGACCGAAGACCACGTCGCCTACCTGTTCGAAGTGATGCGCTACCTGATTGCCGGTGAAGACACCGCAGTGTGCAACCTGGAGCAGCAGCGACGCTTCTTTCGCGGCCAGCTGCAGCCTTGGCTGGGCCAGCTGTGCGAAACGGTCGAGGCGCACCCGCGTGCGAAAACCTGGCGCGCCGTGGCCGAGATGACGCGCGAGTTTGTGCAAGTCGAGACGCAGGCATTCGACCTGCTCGAGCAATGAGCCTGGACCAGGCCGGCATCACCGGCATCGTGCTCGCCGGCGGCCGCGGCAGCCGCATGGGCGGTGTCGACAAGGGGCTGCAGAACCACCAAGGGATACCGCTCGCGCTGCACGCGCTGCTGCGCCTGCAGCCCCAGGTGGGCGAGGTGATGATCAATGCCAATCGCAACCTCGGCGCCTACGAGTCGATGGGCGTTCCGGTGTGGCCCGACGCAGTGGCCGACTTTGCCGGCCCGCTGGCCGGCATGCTGGTCGGCCTCGAGCGTTGCGAGACGCCGTACCTCGTGACCGTGCCGTGCGACACGCCGAACTTTCCGCTCGATCTGGTGCAGCGGCTGTCGCAGGCGCTGGTCGCCGAAGAGGCCGACATCGCGATGGCGGCCACACGCGAAAACGGCGAGGTCGTGGCGCAACCGGTGTTCTGCCTGCTGAAGGCGTCGCTGCTGGAAGGCCTGGTGAAGTACCTGCACGAGGGCCAGCGCAAGATCGACCGCTGGACCGCGCAGCACCGTGTGGCCACCGTGGTGTTTGACGACGCCGCGGCATTCGACAACGCCAACACCGTCGAAGAATTGCAGCGCCTGCAGCGCTGAAACGCGAGCGCGGCTGGGCGTACGCTCAGTCGCGCAGCACGCGCACCTCGATGCGCTGCAGCCACTTCACATGGCGCGGCCCGGTGCGGGTATCGCCGGGCGCGCTGATCGCCAGCGGCCCTTCCTGCGCCGACAGCGGCGCACCGTCGCGCTCGTACACCACCATCACCTGTGCGCCAGCGGCGGTGTTGGCCAGCTCGGGCCACGAGAACACTGCCCGGTAGCCGTCGCGCGCGATCGCCACCACCACGGCCTTGCGCCAATCGAAGCGGTCGCGCTCGGCCAGGCCCGCCTGCTCCAGCAGGGCCAGCAGACGCACGCCCTTGACCACGGACGCCGACTGCGGCTGGCCGTTGACTTCGCGCGCGGAGGTGAAACTCACCTGCGCGTCGGCGGCAAAGCCGCGCAGCGCATGGGCATCGACCACCACGGTTCGTCGCACGTCCCCGGCCACGGTGATCGATGCGGCCGGGTCCACCGCCTGCGCGGGCGAGGCCAGGGCGACAACGAGCAGCCACGCACCGATCGCGGCGCGGCACCCGGTCTTGCAGGGTGTGTTCATGCGAGCGTCGGTGTGCAGTGCATGCTGGCAGCGTACGCAACACGCCACGGGCCGGCGATATGAAACCACCGACATAGCGCGGGCATGGCCG
>JBIODO010000505.1:0-2753 GCA_044445225.1 Burkholderiales bacterium | reverse complement strand
TGCAGCTCGGGCGCCACGCGCAGCTGGTAGGGCAACGGCTCGACACCCCACCGCTTGAGTTCCTGCGTGTGCTCGCGCACCAGCGTTGCCAGCCGATCGGCCAGCGCCTTGCCCACCACGCGCAGCGCGAGCATTCGCACCGGCCTGGGCAGACCCAACGCTTGCAATGCACGGCTGAGCGCGCGAGCCGCCACTTCGGGCCGCAACGGCACCACCTCGGGCAATGCCGCCGGGGCCGAGCGCAGGGTGGCGCACAGGGCGCGCAGGTCCCGCAACTCGCCTTCGGCCGCGGTGTCGACGAGCTGGATGACGCGGGCGACCTCGATGTCTTCCTCGATCTGTTGGTCGTCGACCAGCGTCAGCTGATCGATCGGCACCGGCGCCGCTGCCGCGCGGGCAGCCGACTCGTCTTGCGGCTCGCGTGCGAACTCCTCGCGCAACTGCTGGCGCAGCGCCGCCGAGAATGCGGCCGCGAGCCCGTGAGGCCCGGGGCGCAGCAGCGGCAACAGGCCCGCCGTGTGCTGGCGATCGCCGGCCACAGCGTTGCTGAGGGCAGAGCCCTGCAGTTGCTCGAGCGCGCGCTGCGTCGCCTCCGACGCCAGCGTGGGCACGCTGGCGAGCACGAGGTCGCACCAGCGCTCGAATCGCGGATCGGTGGCGGCGGTCATCGGGTTGTGCTGGAGGTCCTTGCCGCCATCATAGGCAGGCACGCTATCCTTGCCCGATGGACGACGCGCAACTGCTGCGCTATTCACGCCACATCCTGCTCGACGAGATTGGCATCGAAGGCCAGCGGCGGCTGCTCGCAGCGCGCGCACTGGTCATCGGTGCCGGCGGCCTCGGTTCACCGGCGGCGCTGTACCTCGGCAGTGCGGGTGTCGGGCGCATCACGCTGGTCGACCACGACCACGTCGACCTCACCAACCTGCAGCGCCAGATTGCACACACGCTGGCGCGCGTCGGCAGCGCGAAGGCCGAGTCGGCGCGCGCGGCGATCGCCGCCATCAACCCCGAGGTGCGGGTCGACGTGCACGTGCAGAGCGCCGATGCCGATGCGCTCGACGCCTGGGTGCGCGACGCCGACGTGGTGCTCGACTGCTGCGACAACTTCAAGACCCGGCATGCGGTGAACGCCGCGTGCGCGCAGCACCGCGTGCCGCTGGTGTCGGGCGCGGCGATCCGATTCGATGGCCAGATCTCGGTGTTCGACACGCGCGACGCGGCGTGCCCGTGCTATGCCTGCGTCTTCCCGCCCGATGCCGAGTTCGATGAGGTCGCGTGTGCGACGCTCGGTGTGTTCGCACCGCTGGTGGGCCTCATCGGCACCATGCAGGCAGCCGAGGCGCTGAAGCTGCTGGCCGGTGTGGGCGTGTCGTTGGCCGGCCGCTTGCAGATGGTCGATGCGCGCAGCATGCAGTGGAGCGAGGTGCGGCTGGCCCGGCAAGGCGGCTGCAGCGTGTGCGCACGCTGGCGTGACTAGCGCGACGGCGAGCCGCGGGCACGCGGCGTCGACGTGCGCGCCGTCGGCCGTGCGCCGTCGCGCTGCGCGGCAGCAGTTGCACGCCGGGGCAGCGCGCGCTCGACCGCCTTGCGCGCCGGCGCACCCAGCACACCGGGGCCGCGCAGGCACTTGAGTGCCGCCGCGGTGGCGGCAAATGCCACCGCAGCGCGCTCGGCGCGGCGCTCGCCGATGGCCAGCGCGAGCGCAGCATGGAAAACGTCACCGGCACCGGTGGTGTCGATCGCCGCCACCTGCGGCACCGCGAGCCGCTGCAAGCTGCCGCCGCGATGCAACCACCACACCGGACGCTCGCCGCGTGTGACCATCGCGACCTGGCAGCCACTGTCCAGCGCCCGCTGCAGCGCGGCGCCGGCGCTCTGACCCGGCGCGTAGGCAGCCAGGCCAGCGGCGGAAAACACCGCCCACTGCGCAAGCCCCACCAGTTGCTGCAGGTCGGCGCTCGGCGCGACGTCAACGTCGAGCATCGCGATCACGCCTTGCGCGCGCGCCCAGCGCAGCGCCGCCGCCGCGCCGGCCACCCAGCGCGGATCCGCCAGCACCACGTCGGCGCCATGAAGCAGCCGCGTGTCCAGCGCGTGCGCGCGCACGATCGCGTCGCCGCGGTGGTTGTAGATCTGCCGCTCGCCGCGGGCATCCACCACGATCGCCGACACCGAGGTGGTGGCGCCCGGCACGCTCTCGAGCCCGCGTGCGTCAACCCCCTCGGCGCGCAGGCGCTCACGCAGCATCTGCGCGCCGGGCTCGCTGCCGACGCGCCCGACCATGCGCACCGCCGCACCCAGCCGCGCCGCGGCGATCGCGGCGTTGAACGCCATGCCGCCGGTGCCCGGCCGATAGCTCAGCGCCGGCGTCTTGGTCGGCCGCGACGGAAAGGCAGCGACTTCGAACACATGGTCGAGCGCGGCGTGGCCGACGCAGGCGATGCGGATGGCGGTCATGCGCCAGTATCGCTGCACCGGCTGTGCGCCCGTCGACGCGGTCGGCGCGAAGCCGCTCAGCGCCGCACCGCCCGCCAGGTGCACAGCGTCGCCAGCGCCGACAGCACGATGCAGCCCCAGGTCACCGCGGCGTAGCTGCCGTAGGCATCGAACATGCGCCCGGCCAGCCACGGCCCAGCGAGGTTGCCGATCGCCGCCGCGCTGTACAGCGTGCCGATGATCGACGACACCGCGCGCGCGCCGAAGCGATCCATGCACAACGCCGGCATCAGCGAGACGATGCCACCGTAGCT
>JBIODO010000504.1:0-2754 GCA_044445225.1 Burkholderiales bacterium | reverse complement strand
CCTCGGGTGCCCTCGGCATCCTGATTCCGCCGTCGATCGTGATGGTGATGTACGCGGTGGCCACCAACACGTCGGTCGGCGCGCTGTTCATCGCGGGCATCGTGCCGGGGCTCATTCTTGCCACCATGCTCGGCGGCACCACCTGGTGGCGCGCGCGAAAGTTCAACTACCCGCGGCAGCCGAGGGCCACCTGGCGCGAACGCTGGCGCGCCTTCCGCGAGAGCATCTGGGGGCTGCTGCTCGTGATCGTGGTGATCGGCGGCATCTACACCGGCATCTTCACGCCCACCGAAGCTGCCGCGGTGAGCGCCGTCTACGCATTCTTTGTAGCCGTGTACGTCTACAAGGACATGAAGATCAGCAACGTGCCGAAGGTGCTGCTCGACTCGGCCAACATGAGCGCGATGCTGCTGTACATCATCACCAACGCCGTGATGTTCAGCTACCTGATGACCTCGGAGCAGATTCCGCAGGAGCTCGCCAACTGGATGCTGAGCAAGGGCCTGGGCGTGGTGACGTTCCTGCTGTTCGTGAACATCGTGCTGCTGCTGGCCGGCAACGTGATGGAGCCGTCGTCGATCGTGCTGATCATGGCGCCGATCCTGTTCCCGGTGGCGATGAAGCTCGGCATCGACCCCATCCACTTCGGCATCATGATGACGGTGAACATGGAGGTCGGCATGTGCCACCCGCCGGTGGGCCTGAACCTCTACGTGGCCAGCGGCATCACCAAGATGGGCATCACCGAGTTGACCGTGGCCGTGTGGCCGTGGCTGCTGACGATGCTGGTGTTCCTCGTCGCGGTCACCTACTGGCCCGCGATGACGCTCTGGCTACCCGGCGTGCTCGGGATGCTGCGCTAGTTGTACCGCGCCCGCGCCTCCGAATGCGTCACCGCGCACAGCGTGCGCGCGCCCATCGAGGTAGGCGCCAAGGTGCGCGCCGAGTTCGCGCACATCGTCTTCGGCACCGTGCATGAAGCTCGACTTGCGCCGGCGCAGGTAAGGCAGCCCGAGCACATACAGCCCCGGCGCGTCGATCACGCCGCGATCGTGCCTCAGGTTGCCCTTGCGGTCGAACACCGGCACGCCCAGCCACGAATGGTCGGGGCGAAAGCCGGTGGCCCACACCACCGTGCGAACGTGCTCGCCCAGCGCGAGCCCAAGCCGCGGTGACGCGCCGACATCCGTCGGGGCGTAGCGTTCGGCAGGGCCTGCCTCGCCGGCCGACCCGTTGCGATCGATCCACTGGTCGATCGCGTCGAGCAAGCGGTTCATCTTCAGGTCGGCCAGCGCGCAGACATTGCGCAGCGAGCCGGAGAACTGGGCCTTGCCATCGCGCACACCCGCCAGGCGGCCGACGACCTCGACCCCTTCCCTTTGCAACGCATTGAGGTCGAGCGTGGCGCGCTCGGGCGTGCCCGCGAGCTGCGGCGACGGCACGCGCCGCGCACGCGCGGCATCGTCCACCTCCTCGATGCGCTGGTCGAGCAGGCCCGACGCGAGCATCCACCACTGGATATCGCGGCCGCGATACAGGCGCGGCAAGCGCACGTGCTCGCCGACCGCGAGCGTCACCGGCCGGCCGCTGCGCCGGATCTCCTGCGCGAGCTGCACGCCCGTGGCCGAGCCGCCGACCACCAGCACGCCGCCCTCGGCCAGCTGCTGCGGACTGCGGTAGGCCTGCGCCGACAGCTGCGCCACGCTGCGCGGCATGCCCTCGGCCACGCGCGGCACCACCGGCGTGTTGAAGGCACCGGTGGCAAGCACGACGGCGCGGCACGACCAATCGCCGCGCGGGGTCGAGACCCGATAGCCGCCGTCGTGTGCCTCGACGCGGGTCACCGGCGTGTGCGTCAAGACAGGCGCCGACAGTCGCTTGGCGTAGCCGGCCACGAAGTCGACGACTTCGCCGGCGCTCATGTAGCCGTCGGGGTCGTCGCCGGCATAGCGGTGGCCGGGCAGCCGGCACATCCAGTTCGGCGTCAGCAGGCGCAGCGAATCCCAGCGCTCGGTGCGCCAGGCATTCGCAGTCTCACCGCGCTCAAGCACGACGTGGTCAATGCCGCGCCGCCCGAGCTCGTGGCTCATCGCCAGGCCGTTGTGGCCGGCCCCGATGACGACCACGTCGGCCCGGGCCGCATGGCTGCGCATGCCGTCAGACCTTGCGCGTGGTGACCGTGACATCGGTCGGGTTGGTGACGATGTCGAACACCGCCGAGCGCTTTTGCGACTGCGCCACCAGCGCAGCGATCTGCTCGGGCGTGGCGTCGGCATCGATCTCGTAGTGCACCTTGATGCCATCGAAGCCATTGCGCACGTGCTCGTCGATGCCGAGGATGCCCTGCAGATCCATGCCGCCCTCCAGCGTCGCCTTCACCGACTTGAGCTGGATGTTGCGGTTTTGCGCCACGGCGGCGATGCCCGCGGTCAGGCAGCCGGCCAGGCCCACGAGCACGAACTCGACGGGCGTTGCGCCGTTGTCCGGAGACGCGAACACCTCCGGGTGATCCGATTCGTACTGAAAGGTCTGGCGGTGCTTCTGTTCGCCGCCGAGTCCGAAGAAGCCATTCACGGTGGCGCGGCTGTGGGTGCCGTGCAGCCATTCGCTGGTCGCGCGCCACTTGAACTGGGCGGCAGCCGGGGTCGCGGTCAGCGCCTCGCGCGCGCCCAGCAATGCAGCGACGTTGACGCCGTTTTGAGCGGTCTGGGCCTGGGGGGTGGTCATGGGTTGTGCTCCTGGTGATATGCAGTG
>JBIODO010000503.1:0-2765 GCA_044445225.1 Burkholderiales bacterium | reverse complement strand
TGCATTCTCACGATGCCGCTGCTCGAGGGGACCGACGGCATCGAGAAGATGTCGAAGTCGAAGAACAACTACATCGGCATCACCGAAGACGCCAACACCATGTACGCCAAGGTGCTGTCGATCAGCGACACGCTGATGTGGCGCTGGTACGAGTTGCTGAGCTTCCGCAGCGCGGCCGAGATCGCCGCGCTGCGGCGTGAGGTTGAGGCGGGGCGCAACCCGAAGGACATCAAGGTGATGCTGGCGCGCGAGATCGTCACGCGTTTCCATAGCGCCGCAGCCGCTGACGCGGCGGCGCACGACTTTGCCTTGCGCTCCAGTGGCGGCGTGCCCGACGTGATCGACGAAGTGATGCTGACTGGCGCGCCGCTGTCGATCGGCCAGTTGCTCAAACAAGCACGCCTGGCGCCATCCACCAGCGAAGCGCTGCGCCTGGTCGATCAAGGCGGCGTGCGCATCGACGGCGCCGTGGTCAGCGACAAGGCGCTCAAGGTCGGCGCTGGCACCTTTGTGGTCCAGGTGGGCAAGCGCAAGTTCGCGCGTGTCACGTTGAGCTGAGGCAGGGAATTGGCCACCTTCGTGCTCGTTCACGGCGCCTGGCACGGCGCCTGGTGCTGGGCGCGTGTGCTGCCGCTGTTGCGCGCAGCGGGCCACACGGCACACGCGGTCACCCTCACCGGAGTCGGAGAACGGGCTCACCTGCTCGCGCGCGGTATCACGCTCGACACGCACATCGCCGACGTCGTCAACCTGGTTCGATGCGAAGAACTCGACGATGTGATCCTGGTCGGTCATAGCTACGGCGGCCTGATCATCACCGGCACGGCCGATCGTTTGCTGGCTGAGCAGGCCACGCGCGTGCGGCACCTGGAGTACATCGATGCCGTGGTACCGCACCCGGGCGAAAGCTGGGCCACCCACCACGCGCCGGAGTTGGTGGCCTCTAGGCTGGCCGCCGCCGCTGCTCATCCGCAAGGTGCGCTGCCGCCGCCCGATGCTGCGCTGTTTGGCCTCACTGGCGCCGATTGCGACTGGGTCAATCGACGGCAGACGCCGCATCCGTTCGGCCACTACCAGGAGCCGCTTCAGTTTGACCCCGCGCGCCTGGCGAACGTGGCGCGCACCTTCATCGACTGCACGAAGCCGGCGTGGCCGAACATCGCGCCGATGCGCCAACGTGTGCGCAGTGAGCCCGGCTGGCGCGTGTGCGAGCTGGCCACCGGCCACGACGCGATGGTCAGCGCGCCGGGACCGCTGGCGCGGCTGCTGCTCGAGGCTGTCTGAGCTGGACGCGGGCTCAAAAGTCCTGCGCCGCTGCAACCGGCAGCCCGACTCGGGCACACTGATGGCATGAGCGGCCCCCTCACCGGATTGCGTGTGATCGAGCTGGCCAGCATCGGGCCCGGACCGATGTGCGCGATGCTGCTGGCCGACCAGGGCGCCGACGTGATCCGCGTCGATCGCGTCGAACCGAGTGGCCTCGGGGTGGCGCTCGACCCGCGTTTCGACGTCACCGGCCGCGGCCGCCGCTCGATTGCACTGGACCTCAAGCAGCCAGCCGGGCGCGATGCCGTGCTGCGGCTGGTCGACACTGCCGACGTGTTGATCGAGGGCTGGCGTCCGGGCGTGGCCGAGCGCCTGGGCATTGGCCCCGACGAATGCGCCGCACGCAACCCCAAGCTGGTCTACGGGCGCATGACAGGCTATGGGCAAAGCGGTCCGTTGGCGCTGGCCGCCGGCCACGACATCAACTACATCGCGCTGACCGGTGCGTTGCACGCGATCGGCCCAGCCGACGGCAAGCCGGTGCCGCCGCTGAATCTGATCGGCGACTATGGCGGTGGCGCGTTGTATCTGGCGTTCGGCCTGATGGCCGCGCTGTTCGAGCGCCAACGCTCGGGCCGCGGCCAGGTGGTCGACGCCGCGATGGTCGACGGCGCGTCGTCGCTGCTGTCGATCTTTCACGGCATGCTGGCCGCAGGCCGCTGGGACGCCAACCAGCGCGGCGCCAACTTGCTCGACGGCGGCGCGCCCTTTTACGGCACCTATGCCACCGCCGATGGCAAGTACGTCGCCGTGGGCGCGCTCGAGCCGAAGTTCTTTGCCGAGTTCGCGCAGACCATCGGCCTGGACGAACGCTTCGTCAAGGGCCAGTACGACAAGCGCCTGTGGTCGCAGATGCGAGACGCGATCGCCGCCAAATTGATCGCCCGCACGCGCGACGAGTGGGCTCGCGCGTTCGAACAGGGCGACGCCTGCGTGGCACCGGTGCTGACGTTGCGCGAGGCGCCGTCGCATATGCATGCGATGGCCAGGCGCGCCTTCGTTGAGGTGGCCGGTGTGACGCAGGCCGCGCCGGCGCCGCGTTTCTCGCGCAGCAAGGCGGGTACGCCGCGCGCCACGCGGCCCGCCGGCAGCGAAGGGGAAATGGTGTTGATCGAAGCGGGCTTCAGCGAGGCCGAGGTGCAGGCGCTGCGCGCCGCCGGCGTGCTGCGCGACCTGTCGACGGAGGCCCGCTGATGGCCGGTGAATCGACCCCGATCGCGGGTGCCGGGCGCAAGGCGCCACCTCAACCGCGCCACTCGGCGTCGCTGATCGTGTTGCGCGATACCGCCGAGGGCGTCGAAGTGCTGATGTTGCGGCGTGCCGAGCGCGAAGGTGACCAAAACAGTGGTGCGGCAGTGTTCCCCGGCGGGCATCTCGATGCTGAGGACAAGCTCGCGCACCCATTCGCCAATGGGCTCGACGATGCGCGCGCCAGTGCG
>JBIODO010000502.1:0-2766 GCA_044445225.1 Burkholderiales bacterium | reverse complement strand
CGTGATCTCCGTGGATCCGCACGGCCCGGCCGCCAATCGCCTGCGGCCTGGTGACGTGGTGACAGGCATGGCGCTGCGAACGGGCGATGTGACGCCGATCGACGCCATCACTGTCGCGCGTTCGGGCCATCCGTTCACCAGCTTCGCGTTGGTGCATCGATTCCTTGCCGACCAAAGCACCATGCTCGACAGCGCGCGCAGTGGCACAGTGTGGCTGGTGCTCGAGCGCGGCGAGCGCGTGGCAATCGACGCGGCGCCATCGCGGCCCATTCGCAGCTTGCCGGCTGACTTCTGGTTGGCCACTTCGCTGGCCGCGGCGTCGCTGGTCGCGGCCTTCGGCGTGCTGGCATTTCGCCATCGCCTTCAGGTGGTGCGCATCTTCTGCGCCGGCTGTGCCGGCTTTGTCGGCACGCAAGCCACCGCGGCGGTGATCTTCGGCCGCGAGCTGCTGTTCGATCCCGGTTGGGGCCAGATCGCGGTGCGCGTCAACCTGGGATCGCGCCTGCTGACCTACTGGGCGCTGGTGATGATGCTGTGGACCTACCCGCGCCAATTCCGCTCTGTTCGCGCCAGCCTGCCCATTGTCGCGGCCTTCGTGTTGGCGTGGTTGGGCGAGGTGTGGGAATGGTGGCCGCGTCCGAACCTGGCCACGCCGCTGATGGCCACACTGACTTCGCTGGTGGCTGCGCCGGTGCTCGGTACCTGGCAGTGGCGTGTCACGCGAGGCCACGCACTCGACCATTCGACTGCAAAAGTGATGGTGCTGTCGTTCGCGGTGCCGACGCTGCTGCTCACGCTCACCTACCAGTTGCCCCGCCTGTTCGGGTTGCCGCCGTTGATCGAGTCGATCGCCGCGCTCAGTGCGATCAATCTGCTGATGTTCGTCGGCTTCGCAATAGGGATCGCGCGGTTCCGCCTCTTCCTTCTTGACCGTTGGTGGTTCGAGGCGCTGGTGTGGGCGCTCGGCGGCGCGTTCGTGATCGGGCTCGACATGCTGCTGCTGTGGCTCAACGCGAGCGCAGGCTTGGCGCTAGGCCTGGCGTTGGCCCTCGCCGGATGGGCCTACTTTCCGGTGCGGCAATGGGTCTGGCGACGCTTCGACCGTGGCCCCGGCCCGCTCATCGAGCGCCATCTGCCGCGGTTGGTGGATCAGCTGTTCGGTAGCGGCTCGCGGCTCGAATTGGCAACTCGATGGCGTGGACTCGTGGACGAGGTGTTCCAGCCCTCGACGGCGACGATTCGCGGCAGGACTACGACCGCGCCCCGCTTGGAAGACGACGGCCAGACCTTGGTGGTGCCCGGCCTTGAGCCGGGCGAATCGATCGTGCTCGAACATGCGGCCAAGGGGCAGCGCCTGTTCGGCACCGCCGACGTCGATCTTGCGGTCGCACTGTTGGCGCTGAGCCGACGTGCTGCCGATGCACGGACGGCGCTCGACCAGCGCCAGGCGGAGCGCGAGGCGCGACTGCGCGAGCGCGAGGCCATGGTGCAAGACCTGCACGATGGCCTGGGCGGGCTGGCATCCAACATCTCGCTGGTGGCCGCAATGGCCCAGCGCGATGACGCACCGCCCGAGGTCAAGCGTGCCCTCGGTACGATCGAGAACTTGGCGGCCGAGTCGCTGTCGGAAATCCGGGGCTTCATGTACAGCCTCGATGCGCACGATGCCGACTGGGACGCCGTGGCCGCCGATCTGCGCGCCTATGGAGGCAAGCGCGTCGAGGCCCATGGACTGCAATTCGACATGAGCAGTTCGATCGACCCGGCGAGCCCACCGCCGGATCCGCTGCTGCGGCTGAACCTGCCGCGGCTTTGCCAGGAGGCGATTAACAACACCGTCAAGCATGCCGCCGCGAGCCGGGTGCGCGTGACGCTGGAGGTCACGCCGCAGCAACTGCAGCTGTGCGTGGCCGACGACGGCCGCGGCCTTCCCGATGGCATCGAGTCCGGTGGCGCGGCGAAGGCGGGCGTGCGCTCGCGTGGCCTGGGCATCATGCGGCGGCGTGCCCAACAGCTCGGCGGCACGCTGGCGTTCGTGCGCGATGCCGGCACCATCGTGCGGCTGACCGTGCCACTGCCCCTTCAATCGCCCTTGCCGGGGATGCCGGCAGCACCCGAAGCAGGCTAGGCTCGAACGATGGCCATGCCTTCGCCGATGCCCAGCGACCCATCGCGATCCGCGCTGCGCCTGATGATCGTCGAGGACGATCCGCTGCTGCGCGAAAACCTCCGCGTGCTGCTTGGTGGTGAGCCGGGTCTCGCTGTTGTGGCCTGCTGCGACTCGGCAGAGGCCGCGCTCGAGGCGCTGGCGGCCGCGCGGCCGGACACGATGCTGTCGGACCTCGGCCTGCCCGGCATGTCGGGCCTCGAATTGATCGGCCGCGCGAAGGAGCGCGCGCCCGAGCTCGACATCTTGGTGCTGACGATCAGCGAAGACCGCGACGCCGTGTTTGCCGCTCTGCGGGCCGGCGCCTGCGGCTACATCGTCAAGGGCGCTTCGCCGCGCGAGCTGGTGGAGGCCTTGGTCGAGGTCGCCCAGGGCGGCGCGCCGATGAGCCCGAAGATCGCGCGCATGGTGATCCGCTCGTTCCAGGACGCGGCGCCAGATGACGACACATTGCTCACACCCAAAGAGCGCAGCGTGCTCGTCGGCGTGCGCGATGGGCTGTCGTACAAGGCGATCGCCGCCCGCCTGAACATCAGTGCGCACACGGTGCACAGCCACGTCAAGCACATCTACGAGAAGCTGCAGGCGGTGGACAAGCG
>JBIODO010000501.1:0-2767 GCA_044445225.1 Burkholderiales bacterium | reverse complement strand
TGCCCGACGCCGAGCACAACGGCGCCGTGTTGGTCAAGGGCGAACCCAAGGGCGCGAAGATGGGCTGGATGAAGCTGACGCGCGGCCACCAGGGCATGCTGCCGAAGAACACCGCGTACCGGTTCAAGAGCGCGAAGCCAGGCGTGGTGGTGCTGCAGACCTGCAAGGGCGATCTCAGCATCGAGCGCTGGGCCCAAATCTGCCAGGCGGCCTGAAGGAGATGCGCATGAGCACGACTAATTCATTCGGCTACCAGAGCTTCGAACTCGGCGGCTTCGCGTTCCGCCGCGACGAGTACTTCGCGCACATCAACTGGAAGACGCCCGACGGCCGGCCGCTGTCGCACACGCTGGACATCAACAACTTCCTGCGCGCGCTGATGCGCGACGTGGCGTGGGGCTTCTTCTACGGCGGCGTCAACTTCGACCACGTGATCGGCACCACCAACCACTACACGACGGTAGACCTGTACTGCGGGCGCTACAACGCGACCATGAAGGCCGCCGGCGTCGACCGGCTGGAGAACTTCCCCACCGAGCAGATCGCCAAGGTCTTCTTCGACATGCTCGACGACTGGACCAACGAAGGCTTCGACCCGTTCGCCGCGCCGCAGGAAACCGGCACCGCCTACGGCCGCAAGCAGGGCAACAGCCACGCGCAGATCACGCGCGCGCGCGAGCTCGCCAAACGCTGCGTCGGCATGAAGGACGACCTGCCGCTGCGCACCGATGCACGCGGCGCGCCGATCAACCGCGCCTTCGCCGACGTGCCGCAGGCCGAGCCCGAGCTGCACCCCGAGCCCGGCTTCGAGAACGACGTGCACGCGTTCAACCTGTTCGCGTTCCTGTCGCGCTCGCAGGTGACGTGGAATCCGAGCTTCACGTCGGTGGTGAAGTACAGCTTCATGTGCCCGACCACCGAAGAGCACATCCTGCCGATCATCCATGCCAACGATCGCGTCGAGTGGTTCTTCCAGATGTGCGACGAGATCCACTGGGATTGCGCCGACAAGACCAGCGGCAAGCCGCTGGCGCGCGTGATCATGAAGGCCGGCGACATGGCAGCGATGCCAGCGTACTGCCGCCACCAGGGCTACAGCCCGAAGCGCTCGATGCTGCTGGTGTGGGAGAACGGCTCGCCCAATCTCGTCTACGAGATCCAGAAGGGCGAGGCGCCCGAGATCCCGGTGAAGTTCTGAAGCAGGCCAGCGCCCTCGCCGAGGGCGCTGGCCGCGCAGATTGGCGCGCGAGCGCCAGGTTCCTTGGCACGGACATCAGGAGGCCACGATGGCACTGGCAAGGCAGACCATGACCGACGAACAACGCAAGTCGGTCGCGATCGAGTATCTGAAGGCGTTCGACAACGGCGGCGTCACGTCAACAGGCGGGTCAATCCTCGAGCTGTTCGCCACCGACGCGCAGGTGTACTTTCCGAAGTGGGGTGTCGCCACCGGGCGCGACCAGATCGGCAAGCTGTTCGGCGACGTCGGCGCGACGCTGAAGTCGATCGCCCATCACTTCTCCGAATTCAACTGGGCGTTCTCGGGCAGCGACATGGTGGTGTGCGAAGGCACCAGCCATGGCGAACACAAAGACGGTGCCTGGCGCGCCGGTGTGCCCGAGTGGGCCGCCGGGCGCTGGTGCGACGTGTTCGAGATCCGCGACTGGCAGATCCAGCGCTGCTTCATCTATCTCGATCCCGACTACGCCGGCAAGGACACTGCGCGCTACCCGTGGCTCAACACGGCCTGAGGGCTTCGTTGCGGCAACCGGAGTCCCTGGAATGAGCCTCGCAGACATCGCGCAAGCGGCCGGCCTGCGCACGCCGGTGCGCCATCAGCTGTTCATCGGCGGCCGCTTCGTCGATGCGTTGAACGGCGAGACGCTGCCGACGCTGAACCCGCACGACAACTCGACCATCGCCGAGGTGGCGATGGCCGGCGTGGCCGACGTCGACCGCGCGGTCGAGGCGGCGGCTGCGGCGCTGCCCGCGTGGCGCAAGCTGGCAGCGGCCGATCGCGGGCGCATCCTGCTGAAGCTCGCCGACCTGATCGAGGCCAACGCGGAAGAACTGGCGCGCCTGGAGTCGCTCGACACCGGCCACCCGCTGCGCGACTCGCGCACGTTGGATGTGCCGCGTACCGCGGGCTGCTATCGCTACTTCGGCGGCATGGCCGACAAGTTCCAGGGTGAGACGATTCCGGTCGAAGCAGGGTTCCTCAACTACACGCTGCGCGAGCCGGTGGGCGTGGTGGGCCAGGTGGTGCCGTGGAACTTCCCGCTGATGTTCACCAGCTGGAAGATGGCACCGGCGCTGGCTGCCGGCAACACCATCGTGATGAAGCCGGCCGAGGTGACGCCGCTCACTTCGCTGAAGATCGCCGAGCTGATGTCCGAGGCCGGCCTGCCCGACGGCGTGGTCAACATGGTGCCGGGTTTGGGTACTGTGGCCGGCCAGGCGATCGCCGAGCACCCGGGCATCCACAAGATCGCGTTCACCGGCAGCACGGCCACCGGCCGCAAGGTTGTGCAGGCCAGTGCGGGCAACCTGAAGAAGGTGCAGCTCGAGCTCGGCGGCAAGGGCCCGAACATCGTGTTCGACGACGCGAACCTCGTGGCCGCGGTCAACGGCAGCGCGTGGGCGATCTTCCACAACCAGGGGCAGGCGTGCATCGCGGGGTCGCGGTTGATCCTGCACGAAAAGATCGTCGATGCGTTCCTCGACAAGTTCATCGCGCTGGCCAAATCGATCCGGCTGGGCAACCCGC
>JBIODO010000500.1:0-2776 GCA_044445225.1 Burkholderiales bacterium | reverse complement strand
CGGCACCGGCATGCCGGGCGAATTGTGGGTGCGTGCGAGCGGCGCCGAACCGCGGCGCGGCTTCTTTAGCGGCTACCTGAAAGACGAGGCGGCCACCGAGCAGGCGTGGGCCGGCGGCTGGTTCCACACCGGCGACATCGTGCGCGCCGACGGAGACGGCAACCTGTACTTCGTCGACCGTAGAAAAAACGTCATTCGCCGCAGCGGCGAAAACATCTCGGCGGTCGAGGTCGAGAGCGTGTTGAACCAGCATCCGCTCGTGCAGGCGTCGGCGGTGGCCGCCACGCCCGACCCGCTTCGCGGCGACGAGGTGCTCGCCTGCATCGTCACGCGGCAGCCGGTGCCGCCGGCCGCACGAGGCGAGATCGCACGCGCGCTGGTCGAGCACACGCTCGGGCAATTGGCGTATTTCAAGGCGCCGGGCTACGTGGCGTTCGTCGACGCGTTGCCTTTGACGCCCTCGCAGAAGATCCAGCGCGGTGAACTCAAATCCATGGCCGCACAGTTGCCCACGCAGCCGCACTGCATCGACACGCGCGCGTTGAAGCGCAGGCCGCACTGATGGCGCGCCGCGGCTACGACGGCGTGGCGCTCGCGGTGCCGGTGACCGTGCCGTACGCGCGGTACTCGATCCGCGGCGCACACTGGTTCCTCGGCCAGGCGGTGCGCGAGTTGTGCATCGCGTCGGGCTTGAAGAAGGAACAGTTCGACGGCCTCACGGTCAGCAGCTTCACGCTGGCACCCGACACCGCGGTGGGCGTCACCCAGCACCTGGGGTTGTCGCCGCGCTGGCTCGACCACATCCCCACCGGCGGCGCATCGGGGGTGATGGCGGTGCGGCGCGCGGCGCGCGCAGTGCAGGCGGGCGATGCCGACATCGTGGCCTGCATCGCGGGCGACACCAATCACGTGGATTCGTTTCGCCAAATGCTGGGCAGCTTCAGCCAATTCGCGCGCGACGCCACGCATCCGTACGGCTCGGGCGGACCCAACGCGGTATTCGCCTTCATCACCGACCACACGATGCGCGCCAGCGGCGCCACGCGCGAAGACTTCGGGCGCATCTGCATCGACCAGCGCGCCAACGCGCTGGCCAGCGGCAGCCAGTTGTTCAAGCGGGCGCTGGCGATGGACGAATACCTCGCCGCGCGCCCGATCGCCGAGCCGCTGCACCTGTTCGACTGCGTGATTCCATGCGCCGGCGCCGAGGCATTCTTGGTGATGAGCGCCGAGCGCGCGCGCGATCTGGGCCTGCCGCACGTGCTGCTGCGCGGCGCGATCGAGCGCCACAATGCCTATGCCGACGATCCGGTGATGGTGCGCGGCGGCTGGCGGATGGACCGCGACGAGCTGTACGCGATGGCCGGTGCCAGAGCGGGCGACATGGACTTCGTGCAGACCTACGACGACTACCCGGTGATCGTGATGATCCAGTTCGAGGATCTGGGCTTTTGCGACAAGGGCGACGGGCCGGCCTTCGTGCGCGCGCAGCGCTTCACCTGGGACGGCAGCTTCCCCAACAACACCAGCGGTGGACAGCTGTCGGCCGGTCAGGCCGGCGCGGCGGGTGGCTTTCTCGGCATGACCGAGGCGATCCGCCAGCTCACCGGCCAGGCGGCAGGTCATGCGGTGCCGCAGGCCACGCTCGGCCTGGTCAGCGGCTACGGCATGGTCACCTACGACCGCTGCCTGTGCACCGGCGCGGTGATCCTCGGAGCCGCGCGGTGACGCCGCCCGTGATCAGGCCGAAACGCAAGAACCCGGTCTTGCGCACGCGGCAGATCAACCTGCCACCGTCGGCGCGCAGCCGCGTCGCGCTGGGCCTCACGGCGGCGGCGGCGATGGGGCGTTTCGAGTTGCAGCAATGCGCGGATTGCCAGGCCGTGCTGTACCCGCCACGCGAGGCCTGCCCGCGCTGCGCCGGCGCGCGGCTGCGCTGGCGCGAGCAAGGCGGCGAGGGCGAGTTGCTCGCCGGCACCACCTTGCATCACAGCAACGATCTGTTCTTCCGCGAACGGCTGCCGTGGCGGCTCGGGCTGGTCAAGCTCGACGTCGGGCCGACGCTGATGGTTCATTGGCCCGGCAGCGTGGTCGCGCGCGGCGATGGCGCGTCGGCGCGCGTGCGTGTTGCCGCCCGACTCGACCGCGCCGGGCAAGCCGTCTTGATCGCATTGCCCGAAAAGGAATTCCTCAACATGGCCGACGACCCGATGCTGCGTGAGATGGCCAGCGACCCCAAGGCGCGCAAGGTGCTCGTCACCGACGGCATGACAGCTGTGGGCCAAGCCCTCGTGCGCGAATTCGTCAAGTCGGGCGCCGAGCTGATCTGGGTCGGCCATGCCGAGCCGTGGAAGCAGCACGGCAGCGGGCTGGAGTCGATCGCCGCGTTGCCGCAAGTGGCGCTGGTGCCGCTCGATCTCACCGACGGCCGCTCGGTGCAGGCGCTGGCCGGCGAGATCGGCGCCAAAGTGGACATCGTCGTCAACAACGCCGAGGTGCACCGGGCGTTCAGCATCTCCGCGCGGCGCGGCACCGACGTGGCCAAGCTCGAGATGGAAGTCAACTACTTCGGTGCGTTGCGGTTGGCGCAGGCGTTCGGGCCTGCGCTCGCTGGCCGCAGCGCCGACGGTGCGGCCAATGCCTGCGCCTGGGTCAACCTGCTGTCGATCTACGCGCTCGCGAACTTTCCGCCGCACGGCACGTATTCGGCCAGCAAGGCGGCCGCGCACTCGCTGGCGCAGTGCCAGCGCGCCGAGTTGCGCGGCGCTGGCATCCG
>JBIODO010000499.1:0-2804 GCA_044445225.1 Burkholderiales bacterium | reverse complement strand
CGCTACGATCTCCCACGCGCGCCAGCGCGAGGAGGCGAGCAAGCGGGCGGCGGCAGCGGGCATGCTCATCGTCCGCCCTGGCGCGAGAACAGCCCCTGCGGCCGCCACAACAGGATGGCGATCATCAGCACGTAGACGATGAAGGCGCCGAGCTTGGGCACGTAGTACTTGCCCATCACGTCGGCGATGCCCAACACCAGCGCCGCCACCAGTGGGCCGGTGATCGAGCTGGTGCCGCCCACCGCGCAGACGATCAGGAAGTACACCATGAACTTCAGCGGGAACGTCGGGTCCAGCCCGAGGATGTCGGCGCCCAGTGCACCGCCGAGCCCGGCCAGGCCCGAGCCGACCGCGAAGGTGAACAGGAACACGCGGTTCACCGGAATGCCCAGGCCCGCCGCGACGCGCGGATCGTCGACCGCGGCGCGCAGCCGGCTGCCGAAGCGCGTGCGGCTGAGGATCGCCTGCAGCCCGAGCGCCAGCACCACGCAGCTGGCGATGATGAACAATCGGTAGGCCCCCATGCCGAGCCGCCATGCACCGCTGCCGATCTCGAAGCGCGTGCGCAGCCAGCCGGGCAATTGCACGGTCTGTGGCGACGAGCCCACCAGGTAATCCACCACGGCCACCGCCATGAACGCGAGGCCGATCGAGAACAGCACCTGGTCCAGATGCGGCTTGCCGTACATCGGCCGGTACAGCGTGCGCTCGAGCAGCGCGCCGGCTGCGGCGGTCAGCGCAAAGGCCACCGGCAGGCAGGCGAGAAACGGCCAGCCTTCGCGCTGCATCAGCACGATCAGGATGTAGCCGCCGGCCATCGCGAACGCTCCGTGCGCCAGGTTGATGAAGTTCATCAGCCCCATCGTCACGGCCAGGCCGAGCGCCAGGATGAACAGCAGCATGCCGTAGGCGACGCCGTCGAACAGCAGAGTCAGCATCGGTCAGAAGTGAGTGCCGCCAACACAAACAAAGAGCCGGCTGTACAACACATCAGCCGGCTCGACAACAACCCGATGGGTTCGCTTATTTGAGTTTGCCAGGATCCTTGACCGCTTTTTGCACATCGAACTCCACGTTCCACAACTGCCCGTTCACGCGCTCGACCTTGCGGATGTAGACGTCCTGCACGATGTCGCGCGTCTGCGCGTCGATCAACACCTGGCCGCGTGGGCTCTCGAAGATCTGGCCCTTCATTGCGTTGAGCAGCGCTTCTCCTCCTTGCCCTTTGGTGGCATTGAGCGCGTTGTAGATCACGCGCATGCCGTCGTAGCCGCCCACCGCCATGAAGTTGGGACGGAACTTGTTGGCGGCTTGGAACGCGTCGACGAACTTCTTGTTGGCCGGCGAGTTGTGGGCAGCCGAGTAGTGGTGCGAGTTGACCACCCCGAGCGCCACGTCGCCCATGTCGTTCAACTGGTCGTCGTCGGTCACGTCGCCGGTGGCGATCAGGCGGATACCGGCTTTGTCGAGGCCGCGCTCGCCGAACTGCTTCATGAACTGCGCGCCCTGCCCCGACGGCAGGAACACGAACAGCGCATCGGGCTGCAGGTCGCGCACCTTTTGCAGCACCGGCGCGAAGTCGGGGCCGCGCAGCGGCGTTCGCAGCTTCTCGAGCACCTGGCCGCCATTGAGCGTGAAGCGCGAATCGAAGAACTTCTCGGCGTCGAACCCCGGGCCGTAGTCGGCCACCAGCGACACCGCTTTCTTGATGCCGTTCTTGGCCGCCCACTCGGCGATACCGATCGTCACCTGCGGCAGCGTGAAGCTGGTGCGCACGATGAACGGCGACGCCTCGGTGATCGCCGACGTCGCCGCGGCCATCACCACCATCGGCGTCTTGCTCTGCGTGGCGATCGGCGCGGTGGCCATTGCCGCCGGCGTGACGCCGAAGCCCGCCAGCACGCTGACTTTGTCGTTGACCACCAGCTCCTGCGCCAAGCGGCGCGTGGTGTCGGGCACGGCGGCATCGTCCTTGATGATTACCTCCACCGTCTTGCCGCCGGCCTTGGTGCCGTTTTGCGCCTGCCACAGCTTGACTGCGGCCTCGATCTGCCGGCCGGTGGACGCCTGCTGCCCGGTCATCGGCAGGATCAGACCGATCTTCACGGTGTTGTCCGACTGCGCGTGCGCCCAGGGCATCACGGCCAAGCCGGCCGCCCATGCCAGCAGATGGCGCTTGGATCGATTCATGCGGATGTCTCCAACGGTATAGGCCGACGCGCGGCGATTGTGGTCGAGCGCTGCGGTGGCCGCGAGGGTCGGCTGACACTAGCAGATATTCCCGTTTGGCATGAGGGTAATCGCCCGGTGCTCGCGGTGCCCGCCGGGGAAAACGCTATCACCGGCCCGCCGCTCGGCAGCTCAAGCGGCGGTGGTGTCGTCGCGCCAGTCGGTGTCGAGCACGGCCCCACCGCCGACCACGCGCGACACGCAGCTGCACACGCGCCGGCCCTCGCGCATTTGCGCATCGCTCAGGAAGACGTCGCGGTGGTCGAGGCTGCCGTGCAGCTCGACCACGTCGAGCGTGCACAGGCCGCACTCGCCGCGCCGGCAGTCCGACAGCACCTCCACACCGTGCTGCTCCAGCAGGTCGAGCAGCGAACGCTCGGGCGGCACGACGAACTCGATGCCGTGCCGCGGCAAGCGCACCCAGAACCCTTCAGCCGCCACCGTGCCGCCGCTGCCGAACGTCTCGAAGCGCAGCAGGTGCGGCGGCCGGCTCGCGCGCGCCCAGGCGCTGCGTGCGGCCTGCAGCATCGGCAGCGGCCCGCACAACAGCAGTTGGCCTTGCGGGTGCAGGCCGG
>JBIODO010000498.1:0-2813 GCA_044445225.1 Burkholderiales bacterium | reverse complement strand
GATCAGCCCCGGCAGCCAGCGCCGCAACTCGCCAAACACGGCGTCGACCTTGGCGGCCGTCATGCCGGGCTCGAAGCGATCGATCAGCGCGTCATAGCGCGGCAGGCCCGACTGCTGCGACAACGCCTCGGCCTCTTCGCGTGCGATCGCCAGCACCTCGCGCAGGTTGGGCAGCAGCCCGGCCCAATCGTTGGCCGGACGCTGGCTGCGCCACGCATGCTCGCATCGCGAGGTGGTCAGCACCGCGCGTTGCACCAGCGCTTCGGGCAGCGCGTTGTTGTGCCGCCATTGACGGCGCATTTCGCGCAGGTTGGCGCGCTGCGCCTCGCCCAGCGACTCGCGCTCGGCGCCGTCGAGTTGGCTGGCCAGTTGGGGATTGGTGACCATGCGGTGCAGCAGCGTGCCGATCTCGGCCAGTGCCGCGGCGCGCGCCTCGTTGCCCGCGGGTGGCATGTTGGCCGCCTGATCCCAACTGGCGATCGCCTGCAGGTGCTGCAGGTGGTGCAGCCGCGTGAAGGTGTGCGTCAGCGCGTCATAACTCGGCGTGGTGGTGATGTCCATCGTGGCTTCAGGGGCCGCTGCGACTCGTGATCGCCAGGCCCGACATTGAACGGGGTCGCGCATTGTGCCGCCGGCCGCGCCCGCGCGTCAGGCTTGCGTTCAACCCCGGCCTCAGCCCAGTTTGCCGGGAAGCATCCACAGCAGCGCGCCCGTCATCGTCAGGTAGCGCAGGAACTTGCCGATCGCCATGTACAACACGCAGGGCCAGAACGGAAAACGCAGCCAGCCCGCCACCGCGCACAACGGATCGCCGACACCGGGCAGCCAACTGAGCAGGCAGGCCTTGGCCCCGAAGCGCTCGAGCCAGTGCAGCGCGCGCAGCTCCATCGGCTTGCGGTGCCTCATGTGCTCGTAGGCGCGCTCGGCGCCGTATCCCATCCACCAGGTGATCGCGCCGCCGATCGTGTTGCCGGCGGTGGCCACCAGCACCGTGGGCCAGAACAGCTCGGGGTTGAGCTTGAGCAGGCCGAACACAGCGAACTCGCTGCCCAGCGGCAGCAGCGTGGCCGAAACCAGCGACACCACGAACACCGTGCTGAGCCCGTACTCGGGCATCGCCAGTGCTTTCAGCAACTCCGAGAACCAGGCTTCCATGGCACGGATTATCGACAGCGGGTGGTGGCTATACTGCGCCTCCCTGCATCGCCCGTCTCCCGCGCCTGCCATCATGCACATCGGCCCGATCGAGCTGCCGAACAGCCTGTTCGTCGCCCCGATGGCAGGCGTCACCGACCGGCCGTTTCGCCAACTGTGCAAGCGGCTCGGCGCCGGCTACGCCGTCAGCGAGATGGTGACGTCCAAGCGCGAGCTGTGGCTGAGCCTGAAGACCTCGCGCCGCTGCGACCACGCGGGCGAGTCGGCGCCGATCGCCGTGCAGATCGCCGGCGTCGACCCTGCGCAGATGGCCGACGCCGCGCGCTACAACATCGACCGCGGCGCGCAGATCATCGACATCAACATGGGCTGCCCGGCCAAGAAGGTGTGCAACGTGTTCGCCGGCTCGGCGCTGATGAGCAACGAGTCGCTGGCGCTGCGCATCGTGCAGGCGGTGGTGGCCGCTTGCCATCCGCACGGCGTGCCGGTGACGCTGAAGATGCGCACCGGACGCAACGAGCACGAGCGCAATGCGGTGGCGCTCGCGCGCGCGGCCCAAGAGGCCGGCATCGCGATGGTCACCGTGCACGGCCGTACGCGCGAGCAGGGCTTTCTCGGTCTGGCCGAATACGACACCATCGCCGCCGTCAAATCGGCGCTGCGCATCCCCGTGGTGGCCAACGGCGACATCCACGACGCCGTCAAGGCGCGCGCGGTGCTGCGCCACACCGGCGCCGACGCATTGATGATCGGCCGCGCCGCGCAAGGGCGGCCTTGGATCTTTCGCGAGATCGCGCACGAGCTGGCCACCGGCGAGCCGCTCGCGCCGCCGGCCACCACCGACGTGCGCGGCTGGTTGCTCGAGCACCTGCAAGACCACTACGCGCTGCACGGCGAGCACAGCGGCGTGCGCAGCGCGCGCAAGCACATCGGCTGGGCCGTGCGTGCCCTGCCCGGCGGCGAGGCGTTTCGCGCGGTGATGAACACGCTCGACACCTGCGACGCCCAGATTGCGGCGGTGGCCACGTGGTTCGACGAGCTCGGCCAGCGGCATGCGCGCTTGCCGTCGTCCACCAGCGCAGCCAACGACGACGCGGTGAGCCTCGCCGCATGAGCGACCCGAGCACGCCGCGTCGCAGCACCTGGACCACCCGATGAGCCGGCGCCAGATTGAAGAGTGCGTGCGCGACACGCTCGAGCGCTATTTCGAGGACCTGCGCGGCACCGACCCGCACGCGGTGCACGAGATGATCATGAGCGCGGTCGAGAAGCCGCTGCTCGAAGTGGTGATGCGGCAGGCTGACGGCAATCAGAGCAAGGCCGCCGACTGGCTGGGCATCAACCGCAACACGCTGCGTCGCAAGCTCGCCGATCACAAATTGCTGAAATGACCCCCCCCGAAGCGGCCTGCGGCCGCCTCCCCCCAGGGGGCGACACCAGCGGCCCGGCAAAGCCGGTTCCGCGGTGTCCGCTCGACAACGTCCCGCTTCGAGTTGCGTTATGCCTCGTGCATTGATTTCCGTGTCGAACAAGACGGGCATCGTCGAGTTCGCGCGCGCGTTGCATCAACGCGGCATCACGTTGCTGTCCACCGGAGGCACGGCGCGGTTGCTGGCCGACTCCGGCCTGCCGGTGACCGAGGTGGCGCAGGTGACCGG
>JBIODO010000497.1:0-2820 GCA_044445225.1 Burkholderiales bacterium | reverse complement strand
CTGCCTGCCTTCCCGGTAACGCTGCGCGCGAGAGCCTTCACGGCTGCCGTGAAGCACGCCATCGGCGCGGTGGTGACGCCGGCGCCGATCTGGCCGACGCCGGCCTCCTTGTGCGCGATGCCGCTGTTGATCACCGGCAGCACGCCGCAGTCGACCACCTTGCGTGCGTCGATGCCGGCCGCCGATGCGGCAAAGTCGAGCGGCGGCAGCGTGAACGTCGGATTGACGCCGAGCGTGATCGCGCGCATGCGCAGGCTGTGATGGATCGCATCGGTGGGCGTGCCGCCGACGAACTTGACGATCGCCGGTGCGGCGGCCATCGCAAAGCCGCCCACGCCGGCGGTTTCGGTGATCGCCGAGTCGCCGAGGTCGGCTGCGGCATCGGCGACCGAGTAGCCGGGAAAGTACAGCCCGTTCACCGGATTGGCCGGCGCCTCGAACCAGGCGTCGCCGGTGCCCGACAGGCGCACGCCGAAGTTGACGCCGTTGCGCGCCATCGCCGTCACCATCGAGCTGCCCGCCACACCGGCGGCGGCGTCGCACATCGCCTTGCACGCGGCCATCGACAGGTTGAGAAAGAAATGGTCGTTGCCGGCGATGAACTGCAACGTCGCCGCGGCGTCCGTGCGCGCCACGTCGGCCTCGAACAGCGCCGGCGCGATGCGCTTGAAGAACAGGGCCGTCGCTGCCGCGTTGCGGTTGTGCACCTCGTCGCCCATGTTGAGCGCCTGCGCCATCAACGGCTTCAGCTCGATCGGGCCGCTGCGCGCCAGCACGGCACGCAGCGTCGGTGCGATCACCGCGGCCATCGTGCGCAGCCGCGCAATCACCTCGGGGCCGTTGGCGCCGAAGCGCAGCACCTTGCCCAGCCCTTCGTTGAAGTTGCAGTACGCGCGATTGCCAGCCACTTGGTTCACCACGACGAACAGCGGCATCGACGGACTGATGATGCCGGCCATCGGGCCGACAGCACCCTGGTGATGGCACGGCTCGAGATCGACGCCGCCGCGCTCGACCAGGCGCTGCGCGGCCTCGACCGAATCGGCCCAGCCTTCCAGCGCAACCGCGCCCAGCACCGCGCCGCGCATCGGCCCGCACATCTTGGCCCAAGCGATCGGCGGCCCGGCATGCACGATCAGCCGTCGACCGTTGGCCATGCCGGGCAGTGCGTCGCGTGCGATGGCCACATCGATGAGCACCGGTTGGGCTTCGATGAAGCGCGCCAGCGCAGTGGCGTTGGCCGCTTCGACCGCCGGATGGTTGAGCAATTCAGCGAGCGCCCAGCCGCCTTCGCGATCGCCCTGCGCAGGTGGTTGCCACTCCAATGCCACGCATTGGCCGCCCGCGGCGACCACGTTGTCGGCGAAGCCCTGCAGGCCGACGTTGACCACCGCCAGCGAGTCTTTGAACAGCGTCTGGGTCGACATCGGGGTTCCTCAAGCGCGCCGCGCGCGGCGCTCGGCCAGATGCGCGGCGAGCAGCGCGGCTTCGACGTTGCTGCCGACGATGAGAGCGCCCACGGCTTCGAGCTGCTTCACTTGGGCAGCCTTGTCTTGCGGATCGCCATCGGTGCCGCAGACGTGACCGATCAATGCGAGCGTGCGGCCTTGCGCCCGCGCCGCACTTTGCGCATCGGCCAGCGCTTGAGCCAGGCCGCGTGCGGGGTCGTCGTGCGAGCCGAAGCCGAGCACCACGTCGAAAAGGATTGCGGCCGTGTCGGGGTCCGCGCCTTGCGTGCGGATCGCCGCGTCGCGCAGCGTGGGGTCGATCATCGGGTGCGGGCGCCCTCGCGTGTAGTCGTCGTCGCCGAGATCGAGGAACACGTGGCCGTCATAGCGGCCGGCGTGACTGTCGAATGGCTTGGCGCCCTTGGCCGGCGCGTTGGAGCTGCAAGCCAGGCCGCGCGCGATGAACGCCAGCTGCGCCTCGTAGCAGAAGGTGCCGCCAGTGAACAGAGCTCGAACGGCCTTCTGCGTCGGCGCCATCGTGGCCACGAGGCGTTCGACGGCAACGATCGCGACAGCGGGCGGTGCGGTGTCGGCTTTCGGCGCAGTCTCGCCGCGGGCCAGCGCCACGGCCACGTCGGCCGCGTGCCGCAACGACGACGCGGCAACGAGGCCCGTGCGCAGCGCTTCGGGCGCCGCACCGAGAAAATGCACGACCACCGGCTTGCCCGCAGCGCTGGCCGCATCCTCGATCTGGCGCGCGATCGCCGCTGCAGGCGGCTTGGAAATCAGCACGATCACGCGGGTGGTCGGGTCGGCGGCCAGCGCGGCGAGCCCCTGCAGCATCGTGATGCCGCCGATCTCTTCTTTCAGATCGCGGCCCCCGGTGCCCAGGGCCTGCGAGATGCCGCCGCCCAGGTTGTGGATGCGGCAGGTGACTTCCTGCAGCCCGGTGCCCGATGCGGCGACCAGACCGATGTCGCCGCGCCGCACGACGTTGGCGAACCCGAGCGGCACGCCGTTGACGATCGCGGTGCCGCAATCGGGCCCCATCACCAGCAGGTCTTTGGCGCGCGCCACCGTCTTGATCGCGCGCTCCTCGTCGACCGACACGTTGTCGGAGAACAGCATCACATGCAGGCCGAGCGCGAGCGCTTTCATCGCCTCGGCGGCGGCGTAGTCGCCGGGCACCGAGATCAGCGCGAGGTCGGTGTCAGGCGCACGCTCGACTCCCAGGGCCAGGCTCGTCAGCGGCAATGAGAACGCCGCCGCATCGCCGTCGCCCGCGGCGCCCTTGGCGTGCAACATCGCATCGGCCGCCGCGATGGCGTCGTCGCAGGCCGCGGGCTCGCCGCGCACGACCACCAGCAGATCG
>JBIODO010000496.1:0-2833 GCA_044445225.1 Burkholderiales bacterium | reverse complement strand
CCATGGAGCTACCTGGGCGACAAGGGCCAGACCTACGGCGGCACGCTGCAGTTCGAGATTCGCGCGCTCTCCAATGGGTTGGCACCGTCGACGTTCGATCGCAGCAGCGGCCTGATCGTGTTGCGTGCCAGACTGCTGGGCGAGCGCAGCTGACTCGCTGCCGCGGCGTCTGCGCACCGCAGCAGCGCCATCTGCGATACCGCTACGATCGCAGCTGGTGCTGCGCCATCGTGCGAGCGGCGCGGTGAATCAATCCTTCAACGGGAGCTCGTGATGCCGTTGGCTGCTGCGCCCGATGCCGAGTCCACCTACACGGCGCACGCGATCCGCTATGCGCACCTGGCCGAGCGGCGACGCCAGGAGAACTTCGTGCCTGCCGACGCGCACGATGCGCCGATGCCGCTGGACTATTTCGTCTGGCTGCTGCGCTCGCCGGCGCGCACGGTGCTGGTGGACACCGGATTCTCGCAGGCCACCGCGCAGGTGCGGGGCCGTGAGCGCGGGTGGCAACGCTGCCCGATCGAGGCGTTGGCGGCCCTGGACGTGTCACCCGATGACGTCGACGACGTGGTGATCACGCACCTGCACTACGACCACGCCGGCAACCTCGGCAAGCTGCCGCGCGCGCGGCTGCACGTGCAAGACAGCGAGATGGACTACGCCACCGGCCGCTGCATGTGCCACCCGACGATGCGCCATGCGTACCACGTGGACGATGTGGTCGACCTGGTGCGCCTGGTCTACAAAGACCGCGTGCTGTTCCACGACGGCGATGCCGAGTTGGTACCCGGCATTCAGTTGTTGCTGATCGGCGGGCACACCAAGGGCCTGCAATCGGTGCGCGTGCACACGGCCCGTGGCTGGATCGTGCTGGCGTCGGACGCGGCGCACTTCTACGAGAACGCCGAGGCCGGCCGGCTGTTCCCGATCGTCTACGACGTGCCGCGCATGCTCGAAGGGCACAAGCGGCTGTTGGCGCTCGCGGGCTCGATCGACCACTTCGTGCCGGGGCACGACCCATTGGTGATGCAGCGCTACCCGCGCCTGCCCACCGACGACGGCATCGTCGAGTTGCATCGCGCGCCTCTGCGCTGATCGCCCATGGCGGCGCGTCAAGCCGCGGCACCGCTACACGACGCTGCGATGCCGCTCGATGCAGGTGTCGAGCACTTGCTCACCGGGGCGGCTCCACCAATGGTCGGAGAAGATCTCCACCTCGGCGAAGCCGGCGTAGCCTGCGGCTTCCATCCAGCCGCGCGTCTTGCGGATCTCGATCACGCCGTCGCCCATCATGCCGCGGTCGTTGAGCAGGTCGTGCGTCGGCGTCAGCCAGTCGCAGACGTGAAGGGCGAGCAAACGCTCGCGGCCCGCGCGCGCGATCTGCTGCGCGAGCTTCGGGTCCCACCACACGTGGTACAGATCCACCGCGACACCGAGTGCACCGCTGCGTTCGGCATCGAGCGCATCGCACACGTCGAGCGCGTGCTCCAGCGTGTTGATGCAGGCGCGCTCGGCCGCCTGCATCGGGTGCAGCGGCTCGATCGCCAGCGGCATGCCGGCGTTGCGTGCGTACTCGAGCGTGGCCGCGATGCCGTCGTGCACCTCGGTGCGCGCACGTGCGATGTCACAGTACGCCGGCCGGCCAGCAAGCGCGCCCGGCAGCGAGCCCACCACCAGCACCAGGCAAGGAGCGTTCAGCGTGCAGGCTTCGTCGACGGCGCGGCGGTTGTCGTCGAGTGCGGCGGCGAGGCCCGCCGCATCGGCCGCCGGATAGAAGCCGCCGCGGCAGTAGCCCGACAGCGTGATGCCGGTGTCGCGCAGCTGTCTGGCCACCGCCGACAGTCCGACCGCGGTCACCTGGTCGCGCCATGGCGAGATCGCGCGGATGCCGCGCCGCGCGCATTCATCGATGATGCGATCGAGCCGCCATTGCTTGCGCACGGTGGCCGTGTTGATCGAGAGCCATTCATGGCTCCGCGAGAAGTCGCGCATGGCGGCGCTCAGCCCTCGATGCCGTGCAGCGCCAGCACGGTTTTCATGCGCGCGGCCGCGCGCGGCGGGTCGGCCAGCAAGCCCGCGCGGTCGGCCAGGCAAAACAACTCGGCCAGGTGCAGCAATGAGCGCGTGCTTTGCTGGCCGCCGACCATCACGAAGTGATCCTGCAGGCCGTTGAGATAGGCCATGAACACCACGCCCGTCTTGTAGAAGCGCGTCGGCGCCTTGAAGATGTGGCGCGACAGCGGCACGGTGGGTTCGAGGATCGCATCGAAGCGCGCGCGGTCACCGGCGGCCAGCGCGGCCAGCGCCGCCGAGGCGGCCGGCGCGATGGCGTCGAAGATGCCGAGCAGCGCGTCGCTGTGGCCTTGCGCATCGCCCGCGATCAGCTCGGCATAGTTGAAGTCGTCGCCGGTGTACATGCGCACGCCCGCTGCCAGCCGGCGCCGCATCACGATCTCCTTGTCCTTGTCGAGCAGCGAGATCTTCACGCCGTCGACCTTGGCCGCGTGGCTGTTGATCACGTCGAGCGTCACCTGCATCGCGGCCATCGGGTCGGCGCTGCCCCAGTAGCCGGCGAGCGCGGGATCGAACATGTCACCCAACCAGTGGATGATCACCGGCTCGCGCACCTGCGACAGCATGTGGTCGTAGACACGCTCATAGTCCGCGGGCGATCGCGCCACGCGCGCCAGCGCGCGGCTGCACATCAGGATGATGCGGCCGCCGAGCGCTTCGATCGCCGCCACTTGTTCTTCGTAGGCGCGGATCACGTCGTCGATCGACTTCGCGGCCTCGATCGCGAGCTGGTCGGTGCCGGCGCCACAGGCGATCAATG
>JBIODO010000495.1:0-2844 GCA_044445225.1 Burkholderiales bacterium | reverse complement strand
TCCGGCGACTGGTAGCCTGCCCTCTCGACGAGCACACGATGAACCGCTTGCTGCGCATCCTCCGGCACCGCGTGTGGGACGACACCGACACGCGGCGTGCGATCGGGCCCGAGGTGGTGCAGCGGTTGCGGCAGCGCGTGCGGGCGAGCGAACGGCAACACTCGGGCGAGATTCGCGTCTGCGTCGAAGCCGCGTTGCCGCTGTCGTATCTGTGGCGCGGCCTGAACGCGCGCGACCGCGCGGTCACGATGTTCGGCAAGTTGCGGGTGTGGGACACCGCGCACAACAACGGCGTGCTGATCTACCTGCTGCTGGCCGAGCGTGCGATTGAGATCGTCGCCGACCGCGGCCTCAACGCGCACGTCAGCGCCGCGCAGTGGGCGGCGATCATCGGCACCATGCGCGAGGCCTTCCAGGCGCGCCGGCACGAGCTGGGGCTCGACGCGGCAATCGATGCGGTCGGTGCGCTGCTGAAGCAGCACTTCGCGCTCGCGCCAGGGGAGGACAGCCCCAACGAGTTGCCCGACGAACCCGATCTGCGGTAAAGCCGGCCCGCGTCAGACGCTCGGAATCGGCCGCAGCGGGCCGCGAAACTTCTCGCGCTGCGGCTTGCCGCGCAACGGTGGAAACTTCAACCGCTGCAGCGGCACGTGGCGGTCGGGGATGCGTGACAGCAGGTCGGTGATCAAGGTCAAGCGGCCGCGCCGCTGGTCGTTGAAGTCCACCAAGGTCCAGGGCGTGCGCTTGCTGTGCGTGGCCTTGAGCATGCGATCGCGCGCGCGCCCGTAGTCGTCGTAGCGTTGCCGCGCCTGCACGTCGATCGGCGACAGCTTCCAGCGCTTGAGCGGGTCAGCCAGTCGTTCGGCGAATCGCTGCTCCTGCTCGGCTTGATCGACCGTGAGCCAATACTTCAACAGCATCACGCCATCGTCGACCAGCAAGCGCTCGAAGCGCGGCGCCTGATCGAGAAACGCCTTGGTTTGCGCCGGGTTGCAAAAACCCATGATCGCCTCGACGCCAGCCCGGTTGTACCAGCTGCGATCGAACAACACGATCTCGCCGGCCGCCGGCAGGTGTGGCACGTAGCGCTGAAAGTACCACTGCGTGCATTCGCGATCGCTCGGTTTGTCAAGCGCCACCACGCGGCACTGCCGCGGATTTAGGCGCTGGCTGATCGCCGCGATGACGCCGCCCTTGCCCGCCGTGTCGCGGCCCTCGATCACCACCGCCAGGCGACGGCCGGTGTGTGTGAGCCAGCGCGCCAGCTCGGTCAGCTGAAGCTGCAGCGCCTCGAGTTGGCGCTCGTAGTCACCACGGCCATTGCCGCGGCCTTCCGGTGCGGACGCCTTCTTCGAACGGCCGGCAGAGCCCATGGCGGTTCGTGTGATCGAGGGTTGAGCGGCGCGCGGGCCGTGCTCACACGCGGCTTCGATTCACTTGCGGCGAAACTTGGCGATCGCCGCAATCTGTGCGGCCAAGGTCGCCAATTCGCCCTGCGCCCTGGCCAGATCCATGTCGCTCTTGGCTTCGCGCATCGCTTCTTCGGCGCGTTTCTTGGCCTCGTTGGCGCGCGCCTCGTCGAGGTCGTGGCCGCGGATCGCAGTGTCGGCCAGCACCGTCACGCGGTTGGGCTGCACCTCGAGGATGCCGCCGGCGACGAAGACGAACTCTTCCTGCCCGTTGTCGGCCCGCTTGATGCGCACCGCCCCCGGCTTGATGCGGGTGATCAACGGCGTGTGCCGCGGATAGATGCCGAGCTCACCCATGTCGCCGGGCAGCGCGACGAAGGTGGCCTCGCCGGAGAAGATCTCTTCTTCGGCGGAGACGACGTCGACCTGGATGTTGGCCATTGAATGACGCTCCTGTCGTGGCTACTGGAGCTTCTTGGCTTTTTCGATCGCCTCGTCGATGGTGCCGACCATGTAGAACGCCTGCTCGGGCAACTGGTCGCACTCGCCGTTGGCGATCATCTTGAAGCCGCGGATCGTTTCCTTCAGCGGCACGTACTTGCCCGGGCTGCCGGTGAACACCTCGGCCACGTGGAACGGCTGCGAGAGGAAGCGCTGGATCTTGCGGGCGCGGGCCACGGCCAGCTTGTCTTCCGGGCTCAGCTCGTCCATGCCCAGGATCGCGATGATGTCGCGCAGTTCCTTGTAGCGCTGCAGCGTCTGCTGCACCGCGCGCGTGGTGGTGTAGTGCTCCTCGCCGACCACGTGCGGGTCGACCTGGCGCGACGTCGAATCCAGCGGATCCACCGCCGGGTAGATGCCCAGCGCCGCGATGTCGCGACTGAGCACCACGGTGGCGTCCAGGTGCGCGAAGGTGGTGGCCGGTGACGGGTCGGTGAGGTCGTCGGCCGGCACGTACACGGCCTGGATCGATGTGATCGAGCCGACCTTGGTGGAGGTGATGCGTTCCTGCAGGCGGCCCATCTCCTCGGCCAGCGTCGGCTGGTAGCCCACCGCCGACGGCATGCGGCCGAGCAGCGCCGACACCTCGGTGCCGGCCAGCGTGAAGCGGTAGATGTTGTCGACGAAGAACAGCACGTCGCGGCCCTCGTCGCGGAACGACTCGGCGATCGTCAGGCCGGTCAGCGCCACGCGCAGGCGGTTGCCCGGCGGCTCGTTCATCTGGCCGTAGACCATCGCCACCTTCGACTCGCTCAGGTTCTCCGAGACCACGACCTTCGAATCCATCATCTCGTGATAGAAGTCATTGCCCTCGCGCGTGCGCTCGCCGACGCCGGCGAACACCGACAGCCCCGAGTGCTGCGTGGCGATGTTGTTGATCAGCTCGAGCATATTCACCGTCTTGCCCACGCCGGCACCGCCGAACAGGCCGATC
>JBIODO010000494.1:0-2845 GCA_044445225.1 Burkholderiales bacterium | reverse complement strand
GCGCGTGGACCGATAACGATGGCGTTGCCTCGTCTCTCGCGTGCCCGATGCCCCGCCAACCCACCGCCACCCGCGCCGCAGCCCCTGCGGCCGCGCCCGACCCGAAGCCGCAGCAGTCGGACGACCAGCGCTCCTGGCTCGGCAACGCCGTGCGCGCTCTGTTCGTGCGTGACGTGCGCGTGCGGCGTGTCGAGGGCAAGCATGTGGTGGGGCTCGACAAAAAGCCCGGCCCGCAAGCCGAGGGCGCCGGCGTTGCCGCGTCGCCGATGCGCGCCGAGCTCAAAGCGCTGCTCAATGCAACGCCCGACAGCCGCTCGCGGCTGCGCTTTCTGGCGGCGGTCGAGAACGGGCTCAAGCACAAGGATCCCACCGGGCTCTTCCTGTACGAAGTGGAGGCCGAGCGGCTGCGCACGGCGCTGCGCCAGCTCGACGGTCTGGCACCCGCCAAGCCAGCGGAGGCGCTCGCGGCGCTGCGCGCGCGCCTGGTCGATGCCATCGGCTCGCGCGAGCGCAAGCAAAAGCGCCTGGAACTGATTGCCCCGCGATCGGACCTGATGCGCGACAACCGCGTCGAGGTGGCCGAGGGGCGGGCGTCGGACTTCGCCCGCATCCACGAGCAGTGGAAGGCCGAGTCGCCAGCCAGATAGCAGGTTGCCCCGCGGCCGCACGGCTGGATTGCACCAGTAGCCTGCGGTGCATCGGCGCAGTAGTCTGCTGCGATTTGCGGGGACATCGACGTGACAGAAGGCAGACTGATCCTCGACCAGGTGTTCGACCACGAGGCAGGCCACCCCGATCGCGTTTTCCTCACGCAGCCCATCACCGACGGGCAGGTGGTCGACTACACCTGGAGACAGGTGCTCGACCAATCGCGCCGCATGGCCACGCATCTGCAAGGCCTGGGCTTCGAGCGCGGCGCGCGCATCGCCATCCTGTCGAAGAACTGCGCGCACTTCTTCATGGCCGAGCTGGCCGTCTGGCTCGGTGGCTACACCACGGTGGCGATCTTCCCCACCGAGACCGCCGACACCGTGCGTTTCGTGCTCGGGCACAGCGACGCCAGCCTGCTGTTCGTGGGCAAGCTCGACGCCTGGCCGCAACAACGCGCCGGCGTGCCGGCGGGGCTGCCGTGCATCGCATTCCCGCTGGCGCCGAAGACCGAGTTCGACACCTGGGACGCGATCGTCGCCCGCACTGCGCCGCTGCAAGGTCGCGCGCAGCGTGCGGCCGACGAGCTGGCGATGCTGATCTACACATCGGGCTCCACCGGCCAGCCCAAGGGCGTGATGAGCTCGTTCGGCGCCATCTCGCGCGCGGCCGAGGGCATCGTCGCCGACGTGCGCAAGCGCGTCGGCGAGGGCACCGAGACTCGCATGCTGTCGTACCTGCCGCTGGCGCACAGTTTCGAGCGCTCGTGGGTCGAGGCCGCGTCGCTGTGGGACAGCCACACGCACATCTTCTTCGCCGATTCGCTGGAAACCTTCCTGCAGGATCTGCAGCGCGCGCGGCCCACGCTGTTCATCTCGGTGCCGCGGTTGTGGCTGAAGTTCCAGCAGGGCGTGTTCGCCAAGATGCCGCCGGCCAAGCTCGAGCGGCTGCTCTCGATTCCGCTGCTCGGCCGTCTGGTGGCGCGTAAGGTGCTCAAAGGCCTGGGGCTCGATGCGGTGAAGCAGGCCGGCAGCGGCTCGGCACCCTTGCCGCCCGAGCTGATCCGCTGGTACCGGCGCCTGGGCCTCAAGCTGTTCGAAGGCTACGGCATGACCGAGGACAACTCGTACTCGTACACCTCCAACGAGCAGTCCAGCGAGGCGGGCTACGTGGGCGTGCCGATGGCCGGCGTGCAGGTCAAGCTCAGCCCCGAAGGCGAGATCCTGATCAAGTCGCCGGCGCAGTTCAGCGGCTACTACAAGCAGCCCGATCTCACCGCGGCCTCGTTCACCGAGGACGGTTTCTTTCGCACCGGCGACCGCGGCGAGCGCCGCGCCGACGGGCTGCTCAAGATCACCGGCCGCACCAAGGAACTTTTCAAAACGGCCAAGGGCAAGTACGTGGCGCCGGCGCCGATCGAGAACCGCCTCAACGCGCACGCGATGGTGGAGCTCTCGCTGGTGTCCGGCGTGGGCCAGGCCGAAGCCTATGCGCTGGTGGTGCTGGCCGAGACCCTGCGCCCGCGGCTCGACCAGCCGGCGCTGCGTGCCGAGGTGCAGCGCGAGATGGAGCAGTTGCTGCAAGCCGTGAACCGCGAACTCTCGGACTACGAGCGGCTGCACATGATCGTGATCGTGCGCGAGCCGTGGTCGATCGAAAACGGTCTTCTCACGCCCACGATGAAGATCAGGCGCAGCCGTATCGAGGCCGCCGTGGAGCCGATGATCGGCAGTTGGTACGCGCAGGGCAGTCGCGTGTTGTGGGCATGAGCACGCCGGTGCGTCACGGCGGCGACCGCATCGCCGAGGCGCGGCAGGCCCCCGGGGGGCCGCGCCGGTTCACGCAGTGCGGCGGCCCCCTCGCGCCGATCTTGAGCGCGGCCAAGGCGCGCGGCATCCGCGTGGTCGACGTGCGCGACGAGGTCACCGCGGTGTTCGCCGCCGACGCCACGGCGCGGCTCACCGGCGTGCCCGGCGTGGCCGCGGTGACGGCCGGGCCCGGCATCACCAACACGATCACCGCGCTGAAGAACGCGCAGCTCGCGCAGAGCCCGGTGGTGCTGCTCGGCGGCGCCGCACCCACCGCGCTGCAGGGCCGCGGCGCGCTGCAAGACATCGACCACCGCCCGCTGGTCGAGCCGCACGTCAAGCGCTTCTTCAAGATGCGCCGTCTGCGCGACCTGGGGCCAGCAGTGGGC
>JBIODO010000493.1:0-2868 GCA_044445225.1 Burkholderiales bacterium | reverse complement strand
TCGGCATGAAGCAAACGTAGAGGAGTACCCGCATGAGCGAGACCACCCACACAAAACGCGACCAGTTGGCGGCCGATTTCCAGCGCGTGATGGACGACATTAACGCGTTGATCGACTCTGGTGGCACCAAGGTCGACAGCGAGGTCAAGGCCATCCGCGCTGGAAATCGGCCGCCAACTGGTCGCGTTTTGTGTGGGTGGTCTCGCTCATGCGGGTACTCCTCTACGTTTGCTTCATGCCGAACACATGGGGGTCCTGGATCAGGGCTGGTGGCGCCGCTCGCGCATCTCGGCGCGCCGCTCGCGGGCCATCTGGTCCCACTCGGAGAGTTGCTGCGGCGTCAGCACGGCTTGCAGCTTGCCTCGGAAGTCTTGCTGGATCGCGCGTGCTTCCTGGCGCTTGGCGCTGTGGGCTTGCGCAGAGTCGTCGCCCACGTACTTCTGATGCAGTGCACGCAGCTTGCCGCCTTCCTCCTCGAGCAGGGCGCGCAACTGCGGCTCCTGCTCGGGCGTGAGCTGCAATCGCGCCTTGGCCTGCGCGATGCGTTGCTGCATCTCGGGCGATGGCGCAGGCCGGCCGGGCTGCTGCGCCAATGTGGTGCCGGCGAACGCCAGGCCAGCGATGAGGGCGAATGCGGTCAGCGGCTTCATGTCGCTCCTTGTAGCGCATCTGGCATCTACGTGGCGGCCGCCGGGCTCGAACGGATCGCGGCCTGGATCGCGTCGATCAACATCTCATCGTCCACTGGTTTTCGCAGATAGGCCTTGGCGCCAAGGGCCAGCGCCTCGGCGCGGCTTTCCGGCGCATCGTCGCCGGTGACGATGACCACCGGCACCTGCGCATGGGCCTGCCTGAGCGCACGTTGCACGTCGAAGCCGCTGACGTGCGGCATGCGCAGATCGAGCACCACGCACTGCGGCAGCTGCTGCTCGACGGCGCACAGGAAGTCGGCGCCCGACGCATACGTCTGCACGCCGAAGCCCGCGGCCCGGATCAGGCGGCCGAGCGCCTTGCGAACCGACTCTTCGTCATCGACGATTGCGACGAGGCAGGAGACGGTGGACATCAGGGGTCCACGCTAATCCTCTTGCGCCGCGGCGACCAGTGAGACTTTGGTCCAATGTGACCCAGATCAAAGTGGGGAGTCCATTGCCGTGGGCGGTTGACGACAAGGTGCGTCAGCCAGTGTTGCCGGGCGTCTGCGGGCGCGTGTGCGCCATGACCCGCACCAGTTCCGCCACCGAACGCACCTGCATCTTCTCCATGCCGCGCGCGCGATGGACCTTGATGGTCTTCTCGGCCGTGCCCAGTTCGGCCGCGATCTGCTTGTTCAACCGTCCGGCGACCACATGGCCGAGCACCTCGCGCTCGCGCACCGTCAGCGTGGCCAGCCGCGATGCGGTGGCCTCGCGGCGTGTCCACGCGCTCAACAACTCGGCATCGCGTTGCAACGCGCGCGCCACGGCAGCGAACAGCACCGCATCGTCCACCGGCTTGGTGAGGAAATCGAACGCACCGCGCCTCATGGCCTGGGCGCACATCGGCACGTCGGCCTGGCCGCTGAGGAAGATGATCGGCATCTCGTTGCCACGCTGCTCGAGCGCCTGCTGCAACTGCAGCCCGTCGAGGCCCGGCATCGCCACGTCGAGGACGATGCAGCCGTAGGCATGCGGGTCGTGTTGCGCCAGCAACGATTCGGCATTCGCGAACGTGGTCACCGCATGGCCTTGCAGGCCCAGCAACCGGCCCAGCGCTGCGCGCACCGAGGCGTCGTCGTCGACCACCAGCACCTGGGCCGGCGCCGCGCTGGCGGCAACCGCGCCACTGTCGCTGTGCAACGTCGGTTCGAGCGAACTCACAGCTTTCTCCCTTGGACGACTTACCTTCAAAGTCAGTAAGGTCTTCGAGTGTAGGCAGGAAATGCGCGCTAGGTTATGACCCTGAGGCACGGGAGGGGACGCCGGAGCCTCGGCAGATTCGCGATGGTGGCCAAGGACCCAAGTGCAATGCGGAAATCCACAGCCCCCCCTAGGATGACGTGCGCGAGCCAGCGGGCGGGCATGGTGTACAGGCATGCTCCGGCGCGACCCATCGGCGTGGCCTTCGGCCCGCTTTCGATGGCTGCGCCGCAACCCGATGAGCAACCTCGCTGAAATCTCCAGCGCCGGCGTGACTGATAGCGGGTCGAACGCATCGCCGCGGAGCTGGGCGCCGCTGGCCGCCGCGCTGACGGTGGGCGCTGTCTACTACGTCGGTGCGCGGGTCGGCATGGTGCTCACCGCGGCGCCGTTGCCGCTGTCGCTGCTGTGGCCGCCCAACGCGTTGCTGTTCGCTGCGCTGCTGCTGGCGCCCAGACGCTGGTGGTGGGTGTTCATCGCGGCGGCGTTTCCCGCGCACCTGTTGGCCGAGCTGCAGGGCAACGTGCCGGTCGCGATGGTGCTGTGCTGGTTCGTCAGCAACGTGACCGAAGCGCTGATCGGTGCGTCGTTCGTGCGCTGGCTCGCCGGTGCGTCGCCCGGCTTGAATCGCGTGCGCACCGTGATCGTGCTGTGCGGCGCGGCGGCGCTGGCGGCGTTGCTGTCGTCGTTCCTCGACGCTGGGTTCGTACGCCTGGTCGGCTTCGGCAAGGGCGACTACTGGAGCCTGGTGCAGGCGCGCGCGCCGGCCAACATGCTCGCCACGCTGATCTTCGTGCCGGTGGCCATGGCGTGGTCGACCCGCGCGCCGCTCTTGCTGTCGATCGTCAGCCGGGCGCGTTGGGTGGAGTGCGCTGCGCTGTTCGGCGGCCTGCTGGCCGTCAGCATCGTGGCTTTCGACACCGGCATCACCTACGCGAGCTCGCCGGGCCTGCTGTACCTGCCGATGCCG
>JBIODO010000492.1:0-2880 GCA_044445225.1 Burkholderiales bacterium | reverse complement strand
GCGGCGGCGTGCCGACTTGCCCGCACCGGCGCGGGGCTTGGTGCCGGCGCTCACAACTCGCTCATCAGGTTGGCCATCTCGACGGCCACGCGCGCGGCGTCGCGGCCCTTGTCTTCGACACGCTCCCAGGCCTGCGCCTCGCTGTCGACGGTGAGGATGGCGTTGGCCACCGGAATCTGGTGATCGAGCGCGACGCGGGTGACACCGGCGCCGCTCTCGTTGGCCACCAGCTCGAAGTGGTAAGTCTCGCCGCGAATCACGCAACCGATGGCGATCAGCGCATCGAAGTCGTCGCTGTCGGCCATCGCCTTGAGCGCCACTGGGATCTCCAGCGCGCCGGGCACGGTGACGTGCGTAATGTGGCGTTCGACGACACCGAGCGCAGCCAGTTCGTAGAGGCAGGCCTGCGCGATCTTGTCGGTCAGCGCGGCATTGAAGCGCGCCTGCACCACGCCGATGACCAGCCCGTCGCCATCGAGCTTGGCGGCCTGTCCCTTGTCTGCAGATTGCATGTGCGTGGCCCCTCAATCGCTGTGCGTGACGAAGCCGGTCACCTCAAGGCCGTGGCCGGCCATGCTGGGCATGCGCCGCGGGCTGCCAAGCACGCGCATGCGCGCGACGCCAAGGTCGCGCAGGATCTGCGCGCCGATGCCGTGGGTGCGCAGGTCCATCGCCGATTGCGCGGCGCGTTGTGCGGGCGAGGCTTGCGGTTGGCACTGCGTGAGCAGCGTGGCCGTGTCGCCGGTGCAGTTGAGCAGCACCGCCACACCGCGCGGGCTGCGCTGCAGCGCCTGCAGCGCGCGCGCCAGCGGCCATGAGTGGCCGCCGGCCGAGACGTCGAGCAGGTCCATCGCGGTGAAGGGTTCGTGCACGCGCACCAGCACCTCGTCGCTGTGCTGCCAGCGGCCATGGGCGAGCGCCAGGTGCAGGCCATGGCTGCGATCGCGGTAGGTGATGCAGCGGAAGCTGCCGTAGGGCGTGAGTAGATCGCGCTCGCCACAACGCTCGATCAGGCTTTCGTTGTGGCTGCGAAACGCGATGAGATCGGCGATGGTGCCGATTTTCAGGCCGTGCGCCTGTGCAAACACCTCGAGGTCGGGCAGGCGGGCCATGCTGCCGTCGTCGTTCATGATCTCGCAGATCACGGCCGCGGGCGTGAGGCCCGCCATGCCCGCGAGATCGCAGCCCGCCTCGGTGTGACCGGCGCGCATCAGCACGCCGCCGTCTCGCGCCTGCAGCGGGAACACGTGGCCGGGCTGCACGAGATCGGCGGCGCGGGCTTCGCGCGCCACCGCGGTGCGAATGGTGTGCGCACGGTCGGCGGCTGAGATGCCGGTGGTGACCCCGCTGGCGGCCTCGATCGACACCGTGAACGCGGTGCCGTGCGCGGTGCCGTTGCGCGCCGCCATCGGCGGCAGGTGCAGGCGTTCGCAGCGCTCGCGCGTCAACGTGAGGCAGATCAGGCCGCGCCCGTGCTTTGCCATGAAGTTGATGCCGTCGGCGCCGACATGGTCGGCCGCGAGGATCAGATCGCCTTCGTTCTCGCGATCTTCCTCGTCGATCAGGATGACCATGCGGCCGGCTGCGAGGTCGGCAACCAGGTCGGGAATCGGGGCCATCGGCATGCGCCGATTGTAGGTGGCGCGATGGGCTGGACTGTCGTCAGCACCCGCGCGCTGACGAATCGACGAGACGGATCAGCGGCTCTTTTTGATCCAGGACAACCAGCCGCTGGACCGCGTGGACGGCTCCTTGCGCGCGGCGGGGTGCATGCGCAGCACCATCAGACCCGACAGCAGATACAAGCCATTGAGCAGCCGCACTGCACGGTCGATGTTCATGCCGGGCCAGCGCGAGATCGCGCGCAGCGACGCGGTCTCGCGGCGCAGGCGCTGGATCGCCGGGCCGATCGCGCCGGACAACGGCAATGAGCCGATGTGGAAGTCCGGCGACACACGGTAGGCCGCGTTGCCGCCGATCTCGTTGATCAGCGTGCCGCGTGGGCCGTGCAGCCCCAGGGCCCACAACAGCGGTTCGAGCGGGCGGTAGTGCCGCTCTTCGGCGACCCGCTCGGTCATGAAGTGCCCCGGCGCACGCACGCCGGGCGGCTCGACGCTGTGCACAGTCAACTCGCGCACACCCTGCCGGATTTCGACGGCCAGGTCGCGCGGCGAGTGATAGAGGCGCTCGCGCGGAAAGACGGTGACCGGCCACACAAGTTCGCGGTGCAGCACGTAGATCAAGGCCGGCTCGCGGTGGCGCATGCAAGCGGCAATGACCTCCATCGGGTCGGTGCCGCTGGCCGAGTACTCCAGTCGCGATAGCTCGCTGACCAGTGTGGTGGGCAACACCGTTGGCCCGCCGAGCTTGGCGTAGCCGCTGCTGCCCGTTTCGAGCCTCACGCGGTCGAATTCACTGATCCGCCAAAGAGTGGAATCGTCAAAATCTTGCATGCGATGCCTGCTCTTGTCGAGCCACGCCTCCCCGTTGGCTGGTGCAAGGCAATGGTAAGCGAGCGCGGGACCCAGCGGGTGTATCCGATTGCATTACACGCCGTGGGTTTGTGAGTGCGCTGATGTGGCGGGCGAGCCGCCGCACTCGGCGCGGTGCGGCGCGTCAGGACTTGACGGCTGCCAGCTGGCGCGCGATGTAACGGGCGATCAAATCGACTTCCAGATTGACCGGCGAGCCTCGACGCAGGTCGCCCAGCGCGGTGTGGGCCATCGTGTGCGGGATCAGGTTGATCGAGACGATGCAGCCGGCTGAAGCGTCGGCAACGGTGTTAACGGTCAGGCTGACGCCGTTGACCACCAGTGAACCCTTGATGGCGATCAATGGCGCGAGTTCGCCTGGGCAGCGCAACCGCAACTCGGTCGACTC
>JBIODO010000491.1:0-2885 GCA_044445225.1 Burkholderiales bacterium | reverse complement strand
CCGTCTTCGGAGATCACCGCCGCGTGGGCACCGCCGCCGTCCACGCCCACCAACGTCCAGTAGCTCTGCTCGCCGACGAAGCCGCGCGGCAATCGCCCACGCGGCAGGGCCTTGGCGAGCGTGGTCAGCGCAGCGTTGCGCATCGGCCATTGCTCCGGATCCATCACCTGCACGTCCAGCGGTGCGGCGGTCGGGGGTTGGAACGCCAGACGCACATGACGCGCTTCGAGCTCGGGTGGCAGCCACAAGGCCTGCAGATCGCGGCCGGCGCCGTGCACGCGGCGCACGGTGCGCCAGTGTTGCGCGTCGTCCGACAGTTGAACGTCGAAATCGCGCAGGGGCGCGCGCTCGCCGATACCGCGCGCCCCTGCACTCGGGGCCCAGCGCAGAAACAGGCCGTTGATCTCGCGCCGCTCGCCGAGATCCACCTGCCAATGGCCCGGCGACGCGCTGACGATGGCCGGCGGCCGCGGTCCCGGCGCGGGAAGCTCGCTCAGTGTCAGCCGCTCGACGCACTGCTCGCCGCGCCCGCCGGCGCCGCTGGCCACCACCAGCTCGATCGCCGCGGCGTGGCGCAGCACCCGATCGGCAGCGGGTCCCCACGCGAACTCGATCTGCCGCTGGCGAATGGTCAGCTCGGTGCTCGTCTGCGGTGACACATAGTTCGGGCGGTTCATCCACCACACGTTGTCGCCGCTGACATCGACGAACTTCAGCTGCAGCGCATTGGCCGGGCTGCTGCCGTGCAGCCGCAAGCGTAAGAGGTAGTGCGCCGGCAGGTCGAGCGACAACTCGCGGCGCAGCAGTGCATGGCCCGACACGCCGGCGAAGTCGTAGCGCAGACACAGCGCGCCACGCGCGCCGCGGTGCAAGCTCGCCTTCACCTGGTCGGAAGCACCTGCGTGCCACTGTGCCGCGTCGCTGAAGTCGTCGAGCACGCGGGGCTGTGCCGACACAGCACCGCTCAGCACGCACGCCACCAGGCACGCCAAGCGCTTCAGGTTGCGCCGAGTCACTTCACACTGCCTGCCAGAAGCCCTTGCATGTAGTGGCGCTGCAGCCCGAGGAACAGCACCAGCACCGGCAACACGGTGACCACCGAGCCGGCCATCATCAGTTCGCTGTCCTGCACATGCTCGCGCGACAGCGAGGCCAGCGCCACCGGCGCGGTGTGCAGCGCGCCGTCGGTGAGCACGATCAACGGCCACATGAAATCGTTCCAGCTGCCGAGGAACGCAAACACCGCGAGCGTCACCAGCACCGGCTTGAGCAGCGGCAGCACGACCAGCCAGAAGATGCGCAGCTCGCCGGCGCCGTCGATTCGCGCGGCCTCCAGCAACGCGTCGGGCAGGCTGCGTGCGTACTGGCGCACGAGGAAGATGCCGAACACGCCGGCCATGCCGGGCACGATCACGCCGGCCCAGGTGTTGACCAGGCCCATCCCCTTGAGCATCAGGAACAGCGGCATCATCGCCACTTGGCCGGGGATCACCAATGCGGCGAGCAGCGACTTGAACAGCGCGTCGCGCCCCCTGAAGTGCAGTTTGGCGAAGGCATAGCCGGCCATCACGTTGAACAGCACCGAGCTGGCAGTGAGCCCGCACGCGATCACTGCGCTGTTGAGCAGGTAGCCGCCCATGCCGGCGCCGGCGAAGAGCTGGCGGTAGTTGACCAGCGTCGGATCGGCCGGCAGCAGCGGCGGCGGGTAGCTGCTCGCAGCGCCGGGCTGCATGAACGAGACCGACACCATCCACAGCAGCGGAAACACCGCGAATGCCGCGGCCAGTGCGAGCGCGCCATTGACTGCGACGGCCACGGCGTTGGGCTTCATGCTGCAGCCTCCTCGCCGCGCCGACCCAGACGCAGCAAACCCTGCGTGACCGCGACCATCAGCACGAAGAGAAGGAAGGCCACCGCCGATGCGGTGCCCAGGTTCCACCAGCGGAAGCCCTCCTCATACATCAGGTACAGCACCGACACCGTGCTCTGCAACGGGCCGCCCTGTGTCATCACGTACGGTTCGGCGAAGAGCTGGAAGTAGCCTGCCATCGTCAGCACGCTGACGAGCAGCAGCGTGGGCCGCAGCATCGGCAGCGTGACGTGGACGAATTGCTGCCAGCGCGTGGCGCCGTCGAGCCGGGCGGCCTCGTACAGATCGTCCGGAATGGCCTGCAATGCGGCGATGAAGATGATCATGTTGGCGCCGAAACCCTTCCACACCGCGAACAGGATGATCGACGGCATCGCCCAGTCCGGATCGCCGAGCCAGTCGAAGGGGCCCAACCCGAGCACCCTCAAGCCCTCGTTGACCAGCCCGTAGCGCACGTGCAGCAGATAGCGCCAGATGACGGCCACCGCGACCAGCGTGGTCACTACCGGCGCAAACAACGCGGTGCGAAAGAACGGCTTGAAGCGCGCCAGCGGCGATTGCAGCAGCACCGCTGTGGCCAGCGACAGCGCGATCGACAGCGGCACGCCGACGACCACGAAGTACAGCGTGTTGGCGAGCGCCTTCCAGAACAGCGGCAGGCCGAGCACGTGCACGTAGTTGGCCAGGCCCGCGAAGCGAAGATTGCGCAGGTCCGCCAGCGCGTACAAATCGAAGTCGGTGAAGCTCAACGCCAGGCCCGCGAGCACCGGCAGCGCGAAGAACAGGCCGATCACTGCCAGCGCCGGGCCGACCAGCACCCAGGCCGCCCACGAGGCCCGCCTCATGCGGCGCTCCGCGCCGTGCGCTCCAGCATCCAGCGCCGCTTGGCGAGAAAGCCGTCGACACGCGCGTCGAGCGTGACCGTGGCCTGCTCGACACTCCAGCGGTCGTGCACCGCGCGCGTGGCAACCAGCTGCATCTCCTGCGCGATGCGCTCCCACTCGGGCACCGCCGG